>JAGLQR010000038.1 GCA_023136725.1 Candidatus Aminicenantota bacterium | reverse complement strand
TAAAGCAATAATCGTAATTATTAAACAAAATTAAAACCATTAATAACAATAGCTATAGTACTTAATGGGAATATCTGTATTTCTTGTCTCTGTTGTTGTTGAAATATATATAAAAATCCCATAGAATAAAAACTTATTATATTAATTCCACAGGAGGAATTATATGAGTTTGACTAATCAGGAAAAACGGAATCTTATTTCTCAATGGGCATTTGATACAAGGCCGATACTCGGCAGATTTCATTTATGGCTTGAGGATGTTGAGATCGAATGGGTCAAAGGTGAAAACGTAAAAGAGTTCACAAGGAATATATCATTTCTAAACGGTGCAATCGAACGCCTCTTTGCACTGACCGGTGCAGTAACAGCTCTTGGTACGAAGATCTTTGGAGATTTTGGTAAAGGAAAAGGACTCGATAAGAAAGGGCTTAATGAAGCAAAAAAAAATGCCGATGCCATTTCAGCTTATGTAATGAGCGAAGGGTTGTGGTATCTTTCAAGACAACTTCCTGAAAACCATGCAATTATGGTCTCTCTTGGTGAAGGATTGATGCCTAAAGCAGGTGAAACTCCGGAAATGGGATCCAATCCGCAACTTGGCTTCGGAAGGGTTTATGCAAGGCCTGAAGTTGCAAAACTTCTGGACAGCATGGTAATAAAACTTTTAAATGACAATAATTATAGATGGGATGAATTCTATTCAGATTTAAAAGAGAGAGGTATAACTATCTGGGGAGCGGCAATAGACACATTAGAAAACACTTCAAGATTTGCAAAGGGATCTGATACCGGTCCAATGACCATATTGCATCTTTTTGATCAGCCTCTTCAGATAACAAAACCATATGAAGGATATGTGGGGAATATATTTTTACCGAGAGAAGTTGTAACAAAGGGTAAGGAATTATCTGTTCTACTTAATTTCAGAACTCCAAGAAAGAAAATCGTTGAAGTGATCGAAGAGACATATCCTGGTGTCAAAAGGGAGAAAATTCATGTCTGGACACTGAGAGGTGCCAGCAGGACTTACAGGATAGGGGACCTGTGGAAAGAGTGGGAAGAACTTGGTGTTAATCTTATTGATGATGACTGGACTTTACCAACAGGTATAAAAGCTTTTACAGATTCAGGAACATATGCACCGGTATATTCGGTAAAAGCATGGACAGATGAGAACGGTGAGAAAAATGTATTTCTTTGTGACGGGTATGCTGCTTCCGCTGAAGCTGTTCAGGCAGCCAGCCTATCCCCAGTTCTTGATATCGAAGGATTCCTTAATATCTTCACTTCAAGTTTCGATCTGCCATACAAAAAGGAGCAGCATATAATGTCTCTGGATATAAATGGAGATAATTTCAATGAAGAACTTGCAACAATCCTCGGAGAAGTTCCAAGTCCCGAAAAAATAGTTGAATTAAGGGAAGCAATTTCAGAGGGGATTGATGCACAAATTCCGGTAGGGAAAGGATCAATAAATGCAGATGATTTTTTTCCGGAAAAAAAATGGGATGTCCTTGCTGTATCAGGATTTATGTGTCCTGATCCCTATTCGGGAAATGACGGTGTAGAAAAAGTATCAGACGGGATATATAAAGTTACTGTGAGGCTTGCATCTCCACGTGGTGAGAAAAAAATTGTTTTCACATTAAGAATGATGGAAACCTTCGATGAGAGTAGACTCGTTTTTAGCCCTCTCCTGAACAGATTTATGGCAGGAGAAGATCATATGAGCCGACCTGTAAAAATATCAGATTCAGGAAGGATAAGGAATGAACTTCAAACTCTTTGTTCAGAAGCTATTGAGTTTACCGGAGAGGAAAACATGACTCTCCATTTCAATATGATATCTTCAAATGTTATTCCTGATAATAAAAGGAAAATGTTGTATGACATTTTAAAATGGTATGTAAAAGAGCACCCTATGTGGTTCTCATGGTTAGAGATAAGAAATAAGTGATCTATTTTCTTTATGATGAACTGTTTTTAAAGCATGAAACCGGAGAATTTCACCCGGAAAATCCACAGAGGCTTATTTCAATTTACACCAGGTTAAGATCCAGGGGTATCTTTGAAAATGTGATCAAACTTAAGCCTGAAAAAATTAATTATGAATCCCTGAAAAATGTTCACGATCCACTCTATATTAAAAAAGTTGAGGAGGAATGCAGGAAAGGATATTCACTCCTTTCAACAGGAGATACTGATATTTGCAGTTCAAGTAATGATGTTGCCCTTTATGCTGCAGGAGGAGTATTAAAAACACTTGATAAGATCTTCAATTCTGAAATAAAGCGGGGATTTTGCTCTATTCGTCCACCAGGGCATCATGCATCTGCTGATATAGGTATGGGATTCTGTATATACAATAATATTGCATTAGCAGCAGAACATGCTAAATCGAATTATAATATTGAAAAGATCATGATTATTGACTGGGATGTTCATCATGGGAATGGAACTCAGGATATATTTTATGGTGACAATTCAGTTCTATTTGTTTCAACTCATCAATCTCCTCTTTATCCGGGAACCGGATCTTCAACAGAGAAAGGTATGGGTCCGGGTAAAGGATTCACCATTAATATCCCAATGAAAAAAGGGACGGGGAATGATGATATCATATCTGTTTTCAATGAAATAATAATGCCGGCAGCAAAAGAATTCAAACCGGAACTTACACTGATTTCCGCAGGATTTGATTCAAGGAAAGATGACCCGCTTGGAGGTTTTTTGATTGATGATGATGGATTTAGGAAGTTGACCAGAATGGTCATTGAAATTTCTGAATACTCCGGATCAGGGAAAATTTTATCAATTCTGGAGGGAGGCTACAATTATGACGGCCTCTCATCAGCAGTTTTTTCACATATGGATGAGATGATCTCAGGTTCATGATCACTAATACACTTGATTTTTTTTTTTTAATCATTTATAATCCGGCGGCATGGTAAAAAAAAATATTAAAAGATTCTCAATTATGATAGTCACACTTTTTTTCATGGGGCTTGCCGGTCTGTTTTACGGCTTAATTGAAATTAATGATAATTATGTAAAAGATAAGAACGAACTTGCCATCTTAAAGAAAGATCTGAAGGAAACTCGTACAAGCATTGAACTGAAAGACCTTAAATTAACCAATTATGATTTTATGGAATACAAGATCAATGCTTTTTCAACCAGATATCCTGTATATTCAAATATCCTTGATTCAGTTTACACAAAAAGCCTGGAATACAAATTTAAACCTGAACTTGTTTTGAGTATTATTCAGGTTGAAAGTAATTTTAACCCTAAAGCCATTTCGTATAGAGGCGCGTATGGCCTGATGCAGATAAATCTGGCTGTTTGGGAAGATGAGTTGAGAATTGAAAGGGACAGGGTTTTTGACATAGGGTATAACATTGATCTTGGTCTACAGGTTTTGAAGATATATTATGACGAATCTAAAGGAGATCTGAAGAGGGCGATCCATTTATACAATAATGGATATAAATATAACAATTTAAAGTATGTTAAACAGATCGATTCAACATTAATGAGTTTTACTCCTTTCCATGCAGGCCAGAAAACTATAGCTTCACCTAACTGAGATTTAATCTTTCCTGTTTTATTCTAATAATATATAATCTATCTCAATTGATTTACTTTACTAATTTATATAATTAATAATAAAAACATGATCAAAAAATGAGAATATTATTAAAACTCTTTTTATACATTATTTTCAGCTTAATTATTGGAATTGCTCTGTTTTTTATGTGGGCAGGCTCCGGCATTGTATCTAAAGATAAGTTGTCAGGAATCAATAAGTATTCTGATGACTTTGAAGATCCTTCGCAGGCAAACAACAGATTTAAAATTATGACCTTTAATTGCGGGTATTTTTCAGGAATGAGAAACAACTTGCCTGTCAGATCTTCAAGAAAATTTTACATGAGTAATCTTAATGTGTTTTCTGACCTTATCAGAAATATAAAACCCGACATTGTATGTTTTCAGGAGATAGATTTTAATTCGCACAGGTCTCATCAGGTTGATCAGTCACAATACTTATCAAATCATCTCAAATTTATGTACAACGCTTTTGCAATTAACTGGAATAAAAAATACATCCCTTTTCCTTACTGGCCTCCTTCAGCTCATTTTAAAAAAATGGTTTCCGGACAATCTGTTATTTCTATGTTCCCGATTTTGAATAACAAGAGGATCGAATTAAAAAGGCCCCCGAATCCCTTTTATTATGATAAATTTTATCTCGATAGGCTTATACAGGAAACACAGATCAGAATAGGTGATAAAAATTTAATAATTTTGAACATTCATCTTGAGGCATTTGATAGAAATATTCGGGAGGAACAAGCTGAATTTGTAATCAATTATTATAAAAAAATACAAATGAACAGGAATCCTGTGATCATTCTGGGAGATTTTAATTGTGTACCACCAGATGCAATGAAGAAGTACGATTTCCCTGATGAACCAGGTATGGATCACAGGAAGGAAAGTACTATAACAATTTTTCTGGAAGAAGAAAGCCTGAGTTGTGCATCAGCCGGGATTAAAAATCCGAAAAGTACATTCCCTTCTCTATCACCTGACAGGAAACTGGATTATATATTTTATACAAGAAAGTATATTGATCTTGTACGTACTGATGTTTTTAACATCAATAGCTCGGATCATCTGCCTCTGATGATGGAATTCCGGATGAAATAATGAATTAAAATGATAAATATAAAAGGAGATTTATTTATAAGGAAGAGGGACATTAAATTTAAATTCATAAGATCATCGGGCCCGGGCGGCCAGAATGTGAATAAGGTTTCAACCGGAGTTCAATTAAAATTTGATGTAAACGGGAATGCAAATCTCTCTGATGAAACTAAGATCAGACTGATAAAAAATGGAGGGAGACGTATCACAAATGATGGAATTATCATTATTGAAGCAAAAAGATTCAGAGATCAGGAGAAAAACCGTAAAGATGCAATTCACCGTCTTGTGGAAATGATCAGAAAAGCATTGATCAAACCAAAAAATAGAATTAAAACAAAAAAAACTTACTCTTCCGATTTTGTCAGGCTTGAAAGCAAGAAGAAACACGGGGAACAGAAAAAAATCAGAAAAAAAGTTACTTCATGGGAAGATTAATGTTTCCTGATAAAAAAATCCTTCAATTAACCAGTTTATGTTAAAAATTTCATTAAATGTTAAAATGAACTAATGAAAAATTTGGCGATAATCATGTCCGGCGGCTCCGGATCACGAATGAATTCAGATACTCCCAAGCAATTGCTGAAGATCGGAAAAGAAAACCTGCTTGAACTGACGATAAAGAAATTCCATGAACATCCGGATATAGACCTAATTTATATTATAAGTCAGCCGGATCTTATTGAAACCACAAAAAGACTTGTTGCAGAAAGAAATTTCTCTAAGGTATCAAAAATACTTCCCGGTGGTTTGACAAGACAATTATCTTCGGGGATCGGAGTTGCAGCATCAGAAAATGACCATGAAAATATTTTGATACATGACTCTGCAAGGCCATTTATATCTCAGGAACTCATTTCCAGAGTTTTATCAAAATTGGAGATGACCATGGCAGTTACACCTGTTATTGATTCTTCCGATACACTGATCCGGATTGACGATAGCGGGAATGTTCAGAAATATCTTGACAGAGATGAGATCAAAAGAGTACAAACTCCTCAGGGATTCAAGCGGGAAGTAATTTTAAAAGCTCATTTAGAAGCTGAAAAAGCCTCTGTCAATACATTTACTGATGATTGCTCAATGATAATTCATTATGAAATATCAGATGTTGCATTAGTGGAAGGAGATCCTTTAAATTTGAAGATAACCTATAGGGAAGATCTAAACAGGATCAAAATTGATGAGAGTAAAAAAGCTTAATACTTGAATATCATATTGAGGTGACAAAGAGTTATCTCATCGCCATTATTCAGTTCATATTTCACGCCGGTGTTCAATTTATTTCCGTTGAGGAAGGTGCCGTTCACTGCACCGGGCTCTTCTGATATATAAAAAACATCATCGGAAAATGAAATTGTTGAATGTTTTCGTGATATATATTTTTCCTCATCTTCTTTTGTAAGATCAACATCAGGAACAAAACCGGTAGTATAATCTCTTCTTCCTATCGATGTTGAATTTTTTGTTAACTGAACCACACGGTTTGAACGTTGAATTACAAGATATACCTTTAATCCGGGATTTAGCTTCTCTGCTGTAAGTTCTTCCGACTCGATTTCCGGAGTTTCAGGAAGTCCTTCTTCTCCGAGATCGATCTTTTGTCTGTTCTGCATCATTACAAGACTGTCAACGGTTTTTGTATTTTTTTCTGATAGTTTTTTGAGAATTTTAAGAGATATATCCTTATTCTTCTTCATCATATCACTTAATGAAGGTACAGGTATTTTAATTATTTTTGAATCTTCGATAGCTTCAATTGTATAATGTGCAAGCTGATCAGCCAATAGGGAGTCTTCTCCGAAAAAATCACCTTTTGATAAAGTTATAAGTATCAGGTCTTTTTCTTCAAATTTTACCTGTACTTTCCCTTTATTGATTATAAAGAAATGTTCCTGAAGTTCAGATTCCTTGCAAATAACATCGCCTTTTTTATATTCAGTTATGAATTTACTAAATCCGTCGTCCATTTAAAAAATTTTATATAATTGATAAGTGTTTGTCAAATCAATTTTTTCCGTTTCTATTTATTACTTGACCGGGCAAACCTGATTAAATATAATTTCCCAATGGACATTAAGAATATATCAGATCTCCTTCGCAATAGTATCGGTTCATCAAAAATAAAAACAAGCGAAGAATTTCTCCTTTCATATTCATATGATGCTACCGGGATAAAAAAAAATCCCGATATTGTTGCTTTTCCGGAAAATGAATCAGATATCTCAAATATTCTGAAAATCGCTTCAAAGTTTAAAATACCCGTAACTCCCCGTGGGGGTGGCGTTGGTTATTCAGGCGGTTCTGTTCCTGTACAAGGTGGTATTGTAATGGCCTTTTCAAAGATGAACAGAATCCTTAAATTTGATGAGAAGAATCTGTTGATTGAAGCAGAGCCGGGAGTGATAACCGGCAGAATAATTGATATATGTGAAAGTAGAGGTTTATTCTATCCGCCGGACCCTGCAAGTTTGAAGAATTCGACTATTGGAGGTAACGTTTCGGAAAATGCCGGAGGGCCCAGGTGCTTTAAATATGGTGTTACTTCGGATTATGTTATGGCAGTTGAGGGTTTTCTAATGAATGGTGAGAAAGTGAAATTCGGTTCTTATTCAATTAAGGATGTCTCAGGGTATGATATTAAAAAACTTATAGTTGGATCAGAAGGTACTTTGATCGTTATATCAAAAATTGTACTCAAAGTGATACCCAAACCGGAAAGTCGAATCCTGATCCGGGTTGAATTCAATTCTTTGAAAGCCGGAGCCGATTTTATAATGAAAATTATCAGATTTAACTTATCACCTTCTGTACTCGAATTCATTGATAAGACATCTCTGGATGCCGTAAACAAATATCTCCGAACTGAAAATGAAAGGGATACTAAATCAATTGTAATTCTTGAACTTGATGGAAGTTCCGGGGATGTAAATAACAAATTGAAGAGTTTGAAACGATTAGCTTTAGAATCCGGAGTTAATGATATTAAGATCGCAGATAATACAGCGGAGATGGAAGAGTTATGGAGTATACGGCGGAATCTTTCACCTGCAATTTCAAACCTGAAACCAAAAAAGATCAATGAAGATATTGCTGTACCAATTGGAAAGGTTTCTGATACCATAGAATATATATCCGGGCTTGCAGATGAATATGATATGTGTATTGTAATGTTCGGCCATCTGGGTGACGGGAACATTCATACCAATATAATGATAGATCCGGCTGATAAGAGGGAGCTTGAAAATTCAAAAATAATTCTGGATAAAATTTTTAAATATGTGGTTTCTGTAAAAGGGACAATATCCGGAGAACACGGGATCGGGTTATCAAAAAAAGAATATCTTGGTTATCAATATAGCAAAACGGAAATCGATATTTTCAGAAAAATTAAAAGTGTTTTTGATCCTGACAATCTGCTTAATCCCGGCAAGATATTTTAACTGAATTTCCCCCAGATTGAGATTATCCTCTCCTTTACCTGGATAAATGATTCAACAACTGACGGATCAAAATGCTTCCCACTCTCAGCAAGTATGAAATTAAACACTTTCTGCTCAGGCCATGGATCCTTATACCATCTTTGTGACATTAAAGCATCAAATACATCTGCCAGAGCAACTATTCTGGCATAGATCGGAATCTGATCCCCCTTTTTTCCATTTTTAAACTTAATTTTCTTAGCGTTTAAATCATTAATATATCCCGGGTATCCGTTTCCATCCCACCTTTCATGATGGTTAAGGGTGATCTCCCTGGCCATATCATCCCATTCCGAACCTGAATTACTAAAAAGTCTAGCACCATATATTGTATGAAGCTTCATTTTACCATATTCATTTTCAGAAAGTTTACCTTTTTTCTTTAAGATTGAATCACTTATTGCAACTTTGCCTACATCATGAAGCATGGCAGCTATCCTTAGAATATCTTTGTTATACTTAATGATCTTGTCGGTAATTCCATTTTTTTGTGCCCAGTTCTTATAAATTTCGACTGAGTAAGCTCCGACCCGGTTAACATGGGCACCAGTCTCCTGGGGGTCTCTTAATTCTGCAATACTGATCATCCTCAGAATTATTTCTCTGGTCATTATTGCTTTTTCAATTGCAATTACAGCCTGTTTTGCAAACAGATCAGCTAGAAAAGAATCATCATCTGTAAATGAGATAACATTTCCATTTTTATCTGTAGGGTTAATTATCTGAAATACACCTATGACCTTCTCCCTGTTATTTATTAAAGGAACTGTAAGAACAGATTTTGTAATATAATTTGATAATTTATCAAAACGTCTGTTAAAGGAGTATGGATTATTCGGGGATATATTGTAGACATCGTCAATGATAAGTGATTTTTTAGTAAGAGCTGCATAACCAGCAATAGATTTGTTATCAACTGGGATCTTTTTCTTCGTATACATATAATCACTGCTGTTCTCGTAATTACCATAAAGAAAGTCATTCTGGACATATTCAAAAGAGAGATAGTTGTCTTTAATCAGGAACACAGAGCCTGCCTCTGCATTTACAATTTTTCTTGCCTCAAAAAGAACCTGTTCTAATAATGTATCAATATCTTTAATATGGGATATATTCTCCAGAATCCGGAGGATCTCAATGATCTTTGACTCTTCCACATTGCAATTTTAAGACTATTACCACAATAAAGTCAACTTGTTGAGTCGATTTCATAAATATATCCTACTGCAGTTTGCTGCAATTCCCCATGGATTGCAGATATTTGAATAGAAACATCCTCAACATAACTATAGATATGCCTCCGGTGTTTTTTCCAAATATATTTACCATGAATAATTTCGCTAAACTTCGTAACGAATCTATTTATGAAATTGGCTCTCTGTTATAATAAGTTTACATGGATGAAAAGATTAGGGAAGGAAAAATTGAAAAAATAGTTAATGGGGGATTCGGTCTCATAAGATCGGATGAAGGAATAGTATTATTGAATTATGTTGTCCCTGGAGAAACTATTAAGTACCGGATAAGAGAAAGAGCAAAGGGGATAAATTGGGGAAGTGTAATTAATATAGAGGATCCCTACACTGAAAGGATTGTTCCGGATTGTAAATACTATGGTGAATGCGGAGGATGTGTTCTTTCACACCTTAA
>JAGLQR010000379.1 GCA_023136725.1 Candidatus Aminicenantota bacterium | reverse complement strand
AAAAAAAACAACATTAAGTAAAGAAAAAAACCAATAAATAATTTGAAATTATAACTTTTTTTCTCAGCCCGTGGTTTTTTATTGATTTAATGAAAAAATTAATTTGATATTATTGATAACGCAATTGAAAAAAAAACAGGATGGTAATCAAATTACCACCCTGTTTTTTCGTGAATATTGATTAAGTTATTTTAATCTAAGTCTATTGCTCCCATTGTTTTCTCTCTTCTCTTCTTTTCCATTTTGTCCCATTTTTTCATACATTTGGGATACTTTACTTTTCCGAGAGAACATTTTAAATAGTCAGAGATATACATTATGCATGCTCTTATGGCTTTACCAACCGGGGTCTTTTTTGCTTTATCACCACTTATACCGAAATTTCTAAGAGAAAGTCCTGCACCTACAGCGCTTCCCTTTGCCTTTGCTTCGATAGTTCTGGCATCAACTATTTCACCCGTCTCAGCGTCGATAACTTTTACATCGACAGCGATATAGGCTTTTGATTTTTTGCCTCCGAGACGGAGTCCTTTGAATCTCACTTTTCCACCACTGGATTGGCTCATTTCAAATGCTGTGACCGTTCCGGCTATAAGATATTTTGCACCCTTGATCCTTCCCATTTTTACAAGAGTACTTTTACTTACCCTTCCGGAAGCACTAAGGTCTTGTTCTGACAGGACTGCCCCTATCTCTTTCCTTTCCAATACCTGAAAAGCTTTTACAGTGAATAGCTCTGCGATAAGCATATCCTGTAACTCCGTGGCAACCGTATTGTTCCATCTCCAGAAACTTGTTCCGGCAACCTGGTTCGTGAATCTCAAAACACCCAGCCGGGGTTTTTCCTGGGCAAAGCCATCGATCATTGGACCCATAATTAAAAGCACAGATAGTATAATCAGTATCTTTTTCATTTTTCCTCCTTTAGAAAACGATTATAAATAATAAATAAAAAAAATTAAATTCAATCTCACTATTTTTTTTTTTAGTGATGTTGATATAGAATTACCTGATGAAATTAAGTGACTTCAGTTTTAAACTTCCGGAAAGCCGGATAGCCAGGTTCCCTTCAGATAAACGTTCCGGATCAAAACTTATGGTTGTTGACAGAAGAACCGGGGAAATCTCTCACCATATATTTTCAGATCTCCCGAGCCTCCTTGATAAAAATGATTTCATTGTTATGAACAACACTAAGGTAGATCCTGTGAAAATCTTTGTGCATGTCGGCGAAAAGAGGGTTGAACTTCTCATCACCAAAAAACTCTCAGAAAATATGGTTGAATGTTTTGCCCTTCCTGCAAAAAGAATGAAGGAAGGGACAGTGTTCAGTATTGTTAATGGAAAAAACGGGAAAGTTGAGGCTGAAGGTGAAAGGGGGAGAAGGATATTGAAGTTGAACTTTTCATTAGAGGAGTTATTTGAAAATGGTTATGCACCTCTTCCACCTTATATAAAAAGAAAATACGATGAAGCGAACCAACACAGAGCTTTTGATCTAAAACGGTATCAGACAATTTATTCTAAAAATCCGGGGTCGATAGCAGCTCCTACAGCAGGCCTTCACTTTGATGAAGATCTGTTGGAAATAATAAAGGAGAAAAATGAAATTCTCGAAGTTACTCTCAGTGTGGGACCGGCAACATTTCAGAAGATTGAAGTTGAGAATATTAATGAACATAAAATGGGAATTGAAAATATCAGGATTGAAAAATCGGTTTCAGACAGAATAAACTATTTAAAAACATGCAATAAAAATCTTTTAGCTGTCGGTACTACTTCTGTAAGATCTCTCGAAACCTTTGCATCAAAAAATCCGATGAAAGAAGATTTCAGTTCGGGTATATTTATTTCTCCAGGCTTCAAGTTTAAAATGGTTGATAAGCTACTTACAAACTTCCATCTCCCTGAGTCATCACTTTTCATACTTGTATCATCATTCGCAGGCCTCGGCCTCATGAAAAAAGCGTATCAAATAGCCATCGATAGAGAATATAACTTCTTCTCATACGGTGATGCTATGCTCATAATTTAGAAAAAAGCATTAAATACAAAATTATTTAAAAAAAACGTTGCAGAAAACAAAAAAAAAGGGTATAATTCGCCTGAAAAAGTGGATTTTTCCAGTTTTTTAAAATTGACACACCTGCTATGGGTGTGGTATACTCTTTGAGTTTTTTGCTGGCGTAGCTCAGTTGGTA
>JAGLQR010000378.1 GCA_023136725.1 Candidatus Aminicenantota bacterium | reverse complement strand
TACCCGGAGGTTCCACTGTAACAGAGATTGCTGGTATGCTGAAAAAGAAAAAAATAATACCGAACTATCTCTATTTCCGGATCTATTACAAATTGTTTCATTCAGGATCATTTTTTAAAACAGGAGAATATGACTTCAGCAAACCCCTCACAATAGAGCAGATCATTAAAAAACTTATAAAAGGCGATGTCGTTCTTTATAAGATCACTATTAAAGAGGGTATGACAATCGATGAAACAGCAGAATATCTTTCGCAGAATCATGGGATAGATTATAGAAAATTTCACAACTCGGCAAGGAAGGTTTCTCTTATATCAGACCTCGATGCAAATGCAGATGATCTTGAGGGATATTTGTTCCCGGAAACATATATGATCAGCAAAGGGACAACTCCGGGTGATCTTCTGAAAACGATGGTAAATAACTTCAGACAGAGTTTTTCTGAAAGCTACAGAATAAGAGCCGGAGAACTGAACATGAGTGTCAGAGAAATACTTACTCTTGCTTCCCTGATCGAGAAAGAAACATCTTCAAGAGAAGAGAGATTTTTGATATCCTCCGTTTTCCATAACAGACTCAGGATTGGTATGCCTATGGGATGTGATCCCACTATCATCTATGCATTGAAAAAAGAGGGCAAATGGGATGGAAATATCAGATGGAAGGACCTCAAGATGGATTCACCATACAACACGAGGATCCACAGGGGGCTACCTCCCGGACCCATCTGCAGCCCTGGAATCCATTCGATCGAGGCTGCTCTATTTCCTGAAAATTCCAAATATCTATATTTTGTAGCAAAAGACAGGAAAACCCACTATTTTTCTAAGAACCTTAAAGAACATAATTGGGCTGTCCGAAAATATATCCTCAAGAAGTAAAAGAACAAATCCCGGAATAAATAACTACAAAATCACCATTTTGTAATTTAGCTCACAGAAATTTTCTTATTCTCATCTATTATTTAAAACATGAACAACCTGATGTATACAATTCTGCTTTCCATTATTACTCTGATCGTGTCCCCGGTTTTTCTCTCTTCTCAAACCTGCAGTTGTGCAGGGAATCCCTCGTTTGATCCATCCGGCCTCTCATTTGACAATGAAAACAAATGGAACCTGGAATTCAGCTATACATTTCATTCGATAAGTGATCTGGTAAGTAAAGATCATGAAATTATTAATGATGTGAACAGAAGAAGGACTGTGAAATCATTTTTTCTAAAAACAGGATATTCTATATCAAGCAGGTTTTCTGTTAGTACTATACTCAGCTTTATAAGACAGGAAAGGAGAATAGGATCGAGCAATAATTCTTTTGACAGACTCAATGGAATCGGTGACAGTCTTATAGCTATTAGTTATTATGCTCTTAAGGACTCATTAAGTAATCCTGTAAGGATATCTGTCGGATCCGGGATAAAGGTGCCGACAGGTGGATCCAGGGTACTTCTTACCGGACTTGCATCAGAAGATATGCAACCTGGCACAGGGTCATGGGATCTTATCTTCTGGGGAAAGATATCTTACAGAAATATGCTGTTCAGAAATTCAGATCTATTTCTTTTCAGCTCCTTTCGAAAGAACGGAGAGAACAGCAGAAAATATATTTTTGGAGAAGAATCAATTCTATCATCCGGGATAATACTGCATCCATATAAAAAATTCAGTTTATCTTTCGAGGGGAGATATATCAGAAAAGAGAGTGACCAGCGATTCAAAGGTAATATTCCCAATACAGGTGGAATATGGGTAAACTTTATTCCAGAGATTATTTATAAAGCCACTGATTCCATTGGATTCAGGACCAGGATCGAAATACCGCTTTACAGGAACCTTAATGGTACTGAACAATTCACTACATCTTACCTGCTCTCATTTTCTATATTCAAGCAATTTTAACTAAGGAGAAATAATCATGAAAAATTCATATAAAACTAAGTTATTGATAGTATTCAGTATCCTCATATTCTCGTCATATTGTGCAAATATAGCAGGGAGTGGATCTGATTTAGATGATAACGGGAACGAATGGCTGATCCCCGAGAACCAGGTTGTAGACGGAGGGCCGGGAAAAGACGGGATCCCTGCTATTGAAGGGCCGGAAATGATCCCTGTGGATCAGGTAAACTTTCTTGATGATTCTGATCTGATTTCAGGATTAAGGATCGGAGAGATGATTTTAGGATATCCTCACAAGATCCTCGATT
>JAGLQR010000377.1 GCA_023136725.1 Candidatus Aminicenantota bacterium | reverse complement strand
GTAGATTTAAAAACCGGAAGCCTCCTGAGCAGATTCAGGAATCTGTTAAAAATACTTTCAGATCACAGAGGCAAGTTTGACATAATAATAGATTTTCAGGGATTGCTCAAATCTGCTGTTTTTGCCCGGCTTTTAGGGAAAAATACTCTGGGATTTAATAAAACAAATTTGAAGGAGTCTGCAGCCGGATTATTTTATAAGGAGACTTCGGCTCCTTTCGATGACAAAAACCATGTTATAAGGAAAAACATTCACCTGTTGAACTTTGCCGGCCTTTTTTCTGATGATATCGTTTATCCGTTAAAAGCATTATCATTCACAAAGACAACCGAACAATTTCTAAAAAATGCGGTTCTGGAGCCGGGTAAATATGTGATCCTGAATGTTGGCGGGGGCTGGGATACGAAACTTTTGTCTGTTGTGCAGAACATGAAAATTCTTTCTGATATAGATCAGAAATACAAAAAAGTGGTCTTGTGGGGGAATAGCAGAGAAGAGGAGAAAGCTGATTTGCTCTCTAAAGGGCCTGAAATAATCAAGGCACCATTTTTGAATTTCACTGACCTGATCCTTTTTATTTCTAATGCGGGATTTATAATTTCTGCCGATTCACTACCTCTCCATATCGCCGATGCGACCGGAACGAGATCGGTTGGTGTCTTCGGCCCTACCTCTCCTGCACGGAACGGTACATTGAATAATGACAGCCTGTCAGTTGTAAAAGAAATTGATTGCAGCTTCTGCTACAAGAGAACGTGCAGTCATAAAAGCTGCATCGAAGAACTGGACATCTCCCGGATAACAGATTTCGTTAACCGGGGCTAACTTATTTATCTAACTATTAAAGATAAACTTTGATCCCGAATCCCAATGTAAAAGTGCTTAATTTTACCGGAATGGTATATCCGGGAAGGAGATCAGGATTTGAAATTGTTGCAACGAGCGATCCGAATTCACCTGTATATTGCCCCGGTTTTACAGCCCAGTTCAGATTCAGTTCACCCGCAAAATAGTAGGTAGCAGATATATATAGATTCATACTTTCTGAGAACATATACTCGATCTCGATCCCGCCATTTCCTCCGATAACCGATTCGGAAGTTGATACTTCGAGTGGAAGATCATACCAGTCAATGTAATAAAAGCCTCCATCAAGGAGGGGGCCGTCTGCATATCCGCCGTTTCCATCAAGTTCTATCGAAGTAAGAAATATCGTCGGTCCTGCAAAAATGTTGACCTTCATTTTATCAGTTGATACTGCCCTGTATATTATATTCATACTGACAGGTATGCAACTTACAGTTCCTGTGTTTGTCCAGTTCTTTGCATCGATGTTTCCCCTGTCTCCATCCCACCATTCCCAATTCCAGTTAAAACTATTGTTAATATCAAATGTGGTTTTCATAAATGAAGCATTTACACCTATACCCATTTTATAATTAAAGAAAAAAGCGATACCTGCATTGAAGCCGAACCCGGCATTATTATCAAAAAAAGATCTGTTAGTTTCGTTAAAAGAAATTATATCATTCGGGTCTGTATAAAATGTATTTAATGAAAAGTTTTCAATTGTGAATGGATTTGCATAGAATCCACCAATATTTACGGCAAGTTCTCCTTTGACAGGAATTATCACCAATAACATAAATGCTATAAGAATTATTAATTTTTTCATTTTTCCTCCTGTAGATCAACGATGATCTGGAAATTATAATAATGATTTGGAAAAATATTGTCAACTTTTACCAAACCGGGGGGACGGTGCTTGACATTTTGACATTTTTTTACTAGCGTTATGAAAATGTCAAAATGTCAAGCACCGTCCCCCTTTGTCTCTTAGGAAGTTATGCTGGGTCCCTGATATTTTAATTGTTATTAGAAGATGTTAATATTTTCCGGAGGAGTAAATAATGAGAACAAGATCTTTGTTAATTCTGTTTTTGATTTTTTTGATCGTTACTACTGTAAATATTCTACCGAAAGAAAAGTTTGTCATCGATAAATTTGAAAAGTATATCAAAGCATCATTAAAGGAGTGGAATGTTCCGGGAATTGCTGTCGGAATTATGCATAATGGATATCTTATCCTTGGAAAGGGCTACGGATACAGGGATCTGGAGAAAAAACTTCCGGTTACGAGGTATACATTGTTCCCTATCGGATCTTCGACAAAGGCTTTCACCTCTTTTGTGGTTGGTAAACTTGTAGAAGA
>JAGLQR010000376.1 GCA_023136725.1 Candidatus Aminicenantota bacterium | reverse complement strand
GGTACAATTTTTGTTATGTGGCTCGGTGAGCAGATATCAGAAAGGGGTATTGGTAATGGGATATCATTGATCATTTTTGCAGGAATTATTAAAGGATTAATACCAGGTGCCGGAACACTTATTGAAGGATTGAAAACAGGGGATATGAACCCGATCAAGATCATTTTTATCATGGCGTTAATGATTGGTGTTATTGCATTCATTGTATACGTTGAGATGGGACAGAGAAGGATTCCCATTTCATACGCAAAGCGAATTCAGGGTAGAAGAATGATGGGTGGTCAAAGTACATTTCTTCCGTTAAAAGTAAATACAGGGGGAGTTATCCCGATCATTTTTGCATCTTCTGTAATTGCTTTCCCTGCAACTATAGGAAGTGTAATTAATCATCCGATCGCAAAAACGATATCAACCCAACTCGGGTTTGGAATGCCGCTGCACAATCTGCTTTATATTGCGGCAATAGTATTCTTCACTTATTTTTATGTGTCGATCATTTTTAATCCGCAGGATGTTTCTGATAATCTGAAAAAATACGGTGGATTTATTCCCGGTATCAGAGCCGGAAAGAATACTGCTGATTATATAGATAATGTTCTTTCAAAACTGACATTTGTCGGTGCGATCTATCTGGCTCTTGTTGCTATTATTCCGACATTTCTTACTTCAGGTTTTAAAGTGCAGGCACTTCCATTTATCGGAGATTTTCTGGATATGAACTTGCCTTCATGGTTCAAGGATGGTCTTGGACTGAGGTTCTTTTTCGGTGGTACGTCTATTCTGATTATTGTTGGTGTTGCAATGGATACAGTTCAGCAAATTGAGGCTCAGCTTACTATGAGGAATTATGATACTTTCTCAGGTAAGGGGAGGATAAGGGGTAGAAGGTAATAATGAAGAGAATAATACTTTTTGGCGCACCAGGTTCCGGGAAAGGAACCCAGGCAGATAAGATCGAGAGAGAATTTTCTTTTAAGAAAATTTCAACCGGTGATCTTATTAGAGCAGAAGTGCATAAAAAAAGTGTTATCGGAAATAAAATAGAAGAGTTCAGTTCCAGAGGACTTCTTGTTCCGGATGAAATAATTATTGAAATGGTAAAAAACAGAGTATTATCCGATGATATCAAAGAGGGATATATTCTCGACGGTTTTCCCAGAACTCTGGATCAGGTCAAAGGTTTGTCAACCGTTCCGGCTGAAGAAGAGATGGCTGTATTTCTCAGAGTTAATGAGGATATTATCGTGAAGAGAATACTTTCACGTGTCTCCTGTGAAAATTGCGGAAATATATTCAACACTATATTTCAGATTCCGGCTAAGGTTAATGTTTGTGACAATTGCGGGTCTGCTTTGACAAAGCGAAATGATGATACTGAAGATATAATCAAGAAAAGAATAGTTATATACAGGGCAGAAACATTGCCTGTTATTAATTATTACAGAGGGAAGGGTAATCTGCATGAGTTGGATGCCTCCAAAGATATAAATACAGTGTGGAAAGAGATCAGGGAGCTTGTTAAGTGATAATTCTGAAAACTGATAATGAGTTGAATATCATGAGGGAGGCGAATAGGATAGTCGCTATTGTCCTCTCTGAAATGAAAGATATGATATACCCTGGAGTATCAACTTATGAACTTGATAAATTTGCTGAAGAGAGGATTACAGGACTGAATGCTGTTCCGGGATTCAAAGGATACGGATGGGGAGACAGAAGATTCCCTGCTACTCTCTGTACTTCAATAAATGATCAGGTAGTTCATGGAATTCCTTCCAGAGAAGTTATTCTGGAAGAGGGAGATATCATTGGGATTGATGTCGGAACTATATACAAGGGGTTTTACGGTGACGGAGCTTATACTTATGCAGTCGGAAGGGTAAGCTATGATACCAAGCATCTGATGGAGACATGTGAAAAGGCTCTATATAAAGGAATAGATGCTGCCAGGGAAGGAAATCGGGTATCAGATATATCTAATGCAATTGATAAATTTGTAAGATCTGAGAATTTTGAAATCGTAAGAGACCTGACAGGACATGGAATAGGAAGAAATCTCCATGAAGATCCACAGGTAATTAATTATAACAACGGAATTAAGGGTAAAAAATTAAGCAGGAATATGACAATAGCAATAGAACCTATGATAACCAATGGTGACTTTCAGGTAAAGACATTGGGAGATGATTGGACTGTAGTTACCGCGGATGGGAGTTTGTCTGCTCACT
>JAGLQR010000375.1 GCA_023136725.1 Candidatus Aminicenantota bacterium | reverse complement strand
AATAAGACCATTGAAAAATATAACCGGACTTGAATTCATGGGAAATATGATGAAATGTCATTTACACGGAGATATTGATCCGCTTCTGAAAGCTATCGGGAAAAATTATATCATTGATATAGAGAGTTTCTCTCCAGGACTTGAAGATATTTTTATAAAGTTTTATGGGAACAAAAATGCTGAATAATATATTTCTGAAGACACTGAGAGACCAACTGGTTTCAATTTTCTGGTGGTCAGCAGGATTTATATTCCTTTCTATTTATCTCGCCTATTTTTTCCCATACATGAGTGAAAACGCCGCAATATTTAAAATGGTAGATTCTCTGCCTCCGGTAATCAAAAACCTCATAGGTGATGTAAGATTTGTCTCAACTCCGGCAGGATTTTTCAACCTTCAGCCTTTCTCATATTTTGCTCCAATAATGATCCTGTTCTATTCTGTTTCAAGAGGAGTTGGGGTGATCGCCGGAGAGATAGAGAATGGAACACTTGACCTTTTATTATCAAAACCGGTATCAAGATCCGGAGTCATATTCCAAAAAGTCTTATCCATATCACTGGCACTTGCAATAATTCATGTATTCTTCCTTTTGGGGATGGTTCTGGGACTAATATTATTTAAAATAGATCTGAGCATCATCAAACTTACGGAAGCAATAATTGCTCTTTACATGTTGTCACTCAGCTTCCTCACAATCTCTGTCACTGCAGGGATCATTTTTTTGAATAAAAGAAAAGCAGTCGGATTAGTGAGTGGATTTGCATTGATATCATTTCTAATAAATGCATATGCCCCCGCAGTAAATTCACTTCAAATAGCTAGGATATTCTCTCCTTTCTATTATAACTCGGGGAATTCTCCTATATTAAACGGTCTGAATTTAAACCATTTAATGATTCAGGTTTTTATAGCTGTTTTCTTCCTTATGGTTTCAATTTTAGTTTTTAAAAAGAGGGACCTTTATTCCTGAAGAAATCACTTGATATTAATTGGAGAATAATTTACTATTTTTTCGAAATTACAATTTGAGACAAAATAATATTATGAACAGCATTAAGTTGACTAAAAAGGATATAGAAGGCCTGAATAAGAAAGGGCTGAGCATTGAAGATATCAGTTCACAAATTGAAAAACTGAACAAAGGGAACATCCCTGTCTCGCTGAACAGGCCGGCAAGCCTTGATGACGGAGTTATCCGGTTTAGCAGAGAGCGAGAACAGGAGCTTTCCGATAAATTTGAAAAGAACCGTTCCAATAACACTTTCGCAAAATTTGTCCCTGCCTCCGGAGCTGCAACAAGAATGTTCAGTAAACTTACCGAAATCCTGAACAAACTCGATCTTGGTGAAATTACCTTAAAAGACCTGATGGAGAATGATAGTATTGATATCTCTTTTACCAATTTTTTCAATGCCCTCAAAAGAAATGAGCTTCCTTTTTCTGATAGTCTTGAGATTTCTCTCAAAGAGAACGGATTAGATCTGGGAAACCTTCTCGAAGAAAATAATATCAAAATAATACTTGAATATATTCTGGATAAAAAAGGGTTAAACTACGGATCATTACCGAAAGCTCTTGTTAAATTTCACAAATATACAGACAGATCTGTCTCACCTATAGGTGAACATTTCATTGAAGCAGCTTTATATGCAGGAGACCGGAAGAATAATACTAATATCCATTTCACCATCCCGGAACAAAACCTTGAGGATTTTAAGGAAGAGGTCCTTGAATTAGAAAAATTATTCAAACTTATAAAGGGATATCAGATAAATACAGAATTCTCCTTTCAGATGATCAGCACGAATACAATTTCAATTAATGAATCCGGAGAACCTGTCCGAGACAATAATGGAGATATTTTATTAAGGGCAGGAGGACACGGATCCCTGATAGGGAACTTAAATAAAATATCATCAGATATAATCTTTATCAAGAATATTGATAACATAACGACCGGAGACAGGTTGAATGATATAGTTGAGAGCAAAAAAGTAATTGGAGCATACCTTATTGAAATTAGAGATAAAATTTTCAATTCACTGAGAACATTACCGAGAATTATAAAGGATGGAGAATCAATAAATGAGATCTACTGCTTTGCAAAAGATGTTCTCAATATTTCATTCCCGGCTGAGTTCATCGAATTTGACCTGGAAAAAAAGAGAAAGAGCCTTTTAGATAAACTTAACAGACCGGTCCGGGTCTGTGGAATGGTAAAAAACATGA
>JAGLQR010000374.1 GCA_023136725.1 Candidatus Aminicenantota bacterium | reverse complement strand
AAGGAAGTTTTTTGTTCCCGTAGATGAGAGATCGGAGTTTGATGCCGGATCCGTTGCGAGGTGGGGTGATCAGATATCATCTTTCCTAAAAAAGATACCCGGGTTGGAATGGGAAATAATATTTAAGACATTAAAAAAGAAGAAAGTTATAAAAAAAGGTGGGAAACCGGATGGTTCTCCTGATTTCTCCCATTTCTCAGTACTGATCAGATTTAAAAAGAGTAATTGGGGTAATTTTATTGAGATTGGAGAGGGGAATACCGATGGCTCAGGTTTTAATATATCCGGCCTTGTCTCAAGGCTGGATGAAATCATAAGATGCAATTCCGAAACACGAAAGAGACAACTTCCTGAAAATCTGCCATTGATCTTAAGTCCGGGAGAAGGCGGAATAGTTTTTCATGAAATACTCGGACATTCATTAGAAGCTGATCACATAAAGAGGGGTTTGTCCCCTTTCAGTGTATCTGATATAGGCAGAAAGGTCGTATCCGAAAATATAACACTTTCTACTTTCCGAAAGGGAGATCACTTCTTTGAGAAAGTGAGCCATGATGATGAAGGAGTACTTAGATCCAAGTCAACCCTGATCGAGAGAGGTGTATTGAGGCATCTGATCTCAAATTATTCATCCTCCCAGGATCTGGGTATATCCGATCATGGAAGCTCAAGAATGGAGGATTTCACAAAGAGACCGATGCCAAGAATGTTTGCCATTTATCTGGAGAATGGAAAGTATTCACAAAATGAATTAATGGGATCAACAGGCAAAGGAATCTTTGCCAGAGAATTCGGGGACGGAAAAGTTTTATTTCATAAAAACCAATTTTATTTTAATATTCCATCTGCTTATATGATAAAGAACGGAAGGCTGAGCGAACCGTTAGGCAGCATTATTGTAAGTGGAGAAATTGATAAAGTATTTAATTCGGTGGAAATGGTTGCAGATGATTTCAGCCTCGACAGAGGAATAAGTTATTGCTTCAAAGACGGGCAGACCCTGAATGTGAGGGTAGGACAGCCATCCGTCAAGATAAATAATCTGAATTTTTCAAGAGGGTTAAATGATATCTGATATTGTTGAGAACGGTATCGGCAGGGGTTTCTCATCGGTAGAAGTCTCCAGGGAGAGGAGTTATATTGATGAGTATCTCCGGAACGGGGGAAATATAACAGGCCATCTTTCGAAATTACAAAAAATTCATTGCCGGGCAATGTATGATTATGGTGACCCTGTAACCTTCATGTTATCCGGCTCGGATAAAAGATCAGTTAATAATGCATTCAGGCTGATCTCAGGATCATACCCTTCTTCAGGAAAAAAAAACTTCAGGAAACTGATACCGGGAAAAGCCGATAAAGTAAAAATTGAGATATATGATCCCTCTTTTGATGATATAGGTGCTGAGGATTTTACAGAGTTATCGGAGAAATTAGATGAGACCATATTGAATTTTCCGGGATTGAAGATCAGAAATGCAGTATTCACAAAAATGAACCGGAAATTCTATCTAATTAATTCAAGGGGATTTAATGCAAAGTATAGAAAAACGATTTTCACTGTTTCTCTAAATTTAACACTGAATGGAGGATCGATCGATCTTAGTGATAACAGGATATTTTTTAAAGATCTCGAACCGTTCAAACTTGTATCAAGGGGATATACTCTTCTGGATTCTCTCACCGATAATCCGCCATTGCTCAGACGTTTTAATGATCTTGTCTTTTCACCGGAATCTTCATCCGTAATGTTGAAAGTTTTTTCAAAGTTTTTCCTTCCGGCGAATAACGAAACTGCGGGAAAATTTAATTACCCATCCGTATTGAATATTTCGGATGATCCGCTTATGGATTTCGGGGCAGGGTCGGTCCCTTTTGATGATGAGGGTGCTCAGAGAGGGGTAACGAATATAATTAAAAAAGGGATTTTTGAATCATCTCTGACCGATCTCAGGACTTCACTTGAATATGGAATGAAGCCGACCGGAAATGGCTTCAGGCGGGGCGGTGATCAAGCTTCGCCGGGTTTTACAAATTTGTATATTAAACCTTCTGTTGTCAGTGTAAATGGGATTCTCAGGGATCTCTCCGAAGCAATACTTATTTCACTGATAAAACTGATCTCAACCGAGAATGGAAACTATTTATTCTCTGCATACGGATACAGATATCAGAACGGTGAAAGAGGAGAGCCTGTCCATTTTTTTATAAGTACAACTTTTCAGGATTTTTTACTCAA
>JAGLQR010000373.1 GCA_023136725.1 Candidatus Aminicenantota bacterium | reverse complement strand
ACGGTGCTTGACATTTTGACATTTCAAAAAAATATGCCTGACCCACGATTTACATACTGAATTTGTGTAATTCCAAGCAATTGGATAGAATAACCCTTAATTGGTGAAACGGATCATTATGGATAACAGAACATTTGAGATAAGGGTAAGAGGTATTGTTCAGGGGGTCGGGTTCCGCCCTTTCATTTACAGGATCGCAAATGAACTTTCCCTTAAGGGAGAGGTGTTGAACGACACCGAGGGTGTCCTGATCAGGATAAATGCAAAAACATTTGAAATTCCGGGAATTGAAATGAAGATCAGAGGTGAATCTCCTCCACTTTCCACAATCAACTCAATTGAGACAAAAGAGATCGATCAAATAAATTTCACAGAGTTTAATGTAGTTGAAAGTGAAATTACTGATCAGAAGAGTGCATTTATTCCGCCGGATACTGCAATTTGTGATGACTGCAGAAGAGAACTTTTTGATAAAAATGATCACCGTTATAAATTCCCTTTTATTAATTGCACTAATTGCGGCCCCAGATTCAGTATTATCCGGGACATCCCCTATGACAGGAAACAGACATCGATGCATAAATTTCCCATGTGCAGTAAATGCCAATCCGAATATGAAAACCCGTCAGACAGGAGATTTCATACCGAACCGACATCCTGCCCGGTATGCGGACCACGTTATTTTCTGTATGATAAAGATCGAAAACTCCTTGCAGAACAAACCGACAAAATAATTTCAATGTGCTCTGAATATCTGAAAAATGGAAAAATAGTGGCGATAAAAGGAGAAGGCGGATACCACCTCGCTGTCGATGCAGAGAATAACGATTCAGTCAGAGAATTACGTGAAAGGAAGCAACGTCCTTTCAAACCTTTTGCATTAATGGTCAGAGATCTTAGTATTGCGGAAGAATTTCTTGAAATACCCGAAGTAGAGAAAGGACTCCTCCTGGAAAGGGAGAGGCCTATCGTAATACTGAAAGAGAGGAAAAAGAGAGTATCTGATCTTGTTGCACCTGAATTGACCCATCTCGGAATAATGCTTCCCTACAGCCCGCTACAGCATCTTATATTTGAAGAGATAGATGATATGGTGCTGATCATGACCAGTGGAAATATAAGTGATGAACCGATAATCTCTGAAGAAGAGGAGCTTTTTGAAAAACTTGCGTGTGTTGCCGACTATTTCATCACATCAGACAGAGAAATTATTCAGCAATCCGACGATAGCGTCCTCTTTGTGAACGATGAATCACCATATATGATAAGGAGAGCCAAAGGATTCGTCCCGGTCCCGTTTTTCAGTTCACACTCAGATTCAAACATTTTTGCTGCCGGGTCAGATATAAAAAACAGCTTTGCCCTATCAAAGGAAAATCTTATATTCCTCAGTCAGTATATAGGTGATCTGGAAAGTCCTTTGACGGAACAAAAGTATATCAAAACAATTGATCATTTTAAGAATCTTTTTCAGATAGAGCCATCTGTATTCGTTTCAGATCTTCACCCCGGTTATTTTTCAACAAAGATCACCGACAGGTTGTGGAGCAACTCGGGAACCAGGATCAAAGTGCAGCACCACCATGCTCATATCGCTGCAGTTCTGGAAGAGAATAAAACCGACGATAAAGTTATCGGAATCTCTTTTGACGGTACCGGTTTCGGAGAGGACGGGAACATCTGGGGGGGCGAATTCCTTATCGCCGACAAGAGAGAGTATTCCCGGGCAGCTCACTTCAGTTATTTCCCTCTTCCGGGAGGAGAGGCGGCGATAAAAGATGTGTGGAGGATCGGATTATCTCTCCTCATCACTGCCTTCGGAAAAGATCCAATGGCTGCTGATCCTAAAAGAAAAATTATTGCCGAATTGATCGAAAAAAATATTAATTCGCCTCTTTGCTGCAGTGTCGGAAGACTTTTTGACGGAATTTCCTCACTACTCGGTTTTTCAGATTCAATATCTACCGAATCAGAGGCAGCACAACTCCTTGAAGAAGCTGCTTTACGTTCAGATACTACATTGAAATTTCCACTTGAAATTTCAGGTGGATCAGGGAAAGAACCGCTCCTGATAAACAGTTCACTAATGGTAAAAGAATTGATCAGGAATAAAGAGAGAGGAATCCCTGCTGACGATCTGGCGCTGGCCTTTCATAACTCCATAGCTGATATAACAATAAAAACTCTTAAACTGCTTAAAAATAAGACCGGGATCAATAGAGTCGCTTTATCTGGTGGGGTTT
>JAGLQR010000372.1 GCA_023136725.1 Candidatus Aminicenantota bacterium | reverse complement strand
TTTTGGGCTAGGAGTGCCGTAAAAACAATACATAGAAGTGCTAGGTAATATGTTCTTTTGTTTTTTGAATGAGATCTGAGGCTATTTCATCTCAGCCCAGTTTTTTCCGGTTTTGATTGACACCGTCAGAGGGACTTTCAATTTCAGGCTGTTCTCCATTTCATGCTTAACTATTTTCCTCAGGTCATTCTCTTCTCCGGGAGGCAGCTCAAAGATTAATTCATCATGGACCTGCATAACCATTCGGCTCTTCATTTTTTCTATTTTCTTATCAATATTGATCATGGCAACTTTGATTATATCAGCGGCACTCCCCTGGATGACAGTATTAATTGCCATTCGCCTGCCATTATCTTTTATATTTTTATTTTCACTATTGATCTCGGGAATTGGCCTAATCCGCCCGAGAATGGTTTTTACTCTCGTCTCATTTTCACAATCTGATATCACTTTCTCAATAAATTCTTTAACCCCGCTATACTTCTCAAAATACATATCAATAAAATCCTTTGCTTCTCTATAACTTACCCCTAACTCCTTTGAAAGGGAAAATGGGCCTGAACCGTAAAGGACAGAGAAATTTATTATCTTTGCTCTCTTTCTCCTTTCATGATCACTCAGGAACAGATCCTTTCCGAAAACCTTATCTGCCGTATACTGGTGGATATCAAAATCGTTCCTGAAAGCATCCATCAGATTCTCATCTTCGGAGAAATGGGCCATAACCCTCAATTCAACCTGAGAGTAATCGGCTGCAAGTAATATATTTCCTCCCTCGGCTATAAACCCTTTCCTGACAGAGATCCCACCTGTCTCTCCTACAGGGATATTCTGAAGATTCGGATTCGAGGAGGAGAGCCGCCCTGTTGCTGCTACGGTCTGATTGTATGATGTGTGCACCCTGTCAGACTCATCAACAGTATCTATCAACCCTTCAACAAAAGTTGAGTTAAGTTTCTTAAATGTCCTGTAGTCGATAATACTCTGAACTATCGGGTATCCTCTCAATTCATGAAGAACCTCACTGTCAGTTGAATAAGCACCCGTCTTTCTGGTTTTTTTAGCAGCAGGCAGTCCCATTTTTTCAAAAATGAATACTCCCAACTGCTGAGAAGAGTTCAGGTTAATATCATATCCTGCTGCAGAGTGTAATTCCTTCTCAAGTGACTCTATCATCCCGGATAGATATTTTGAACTTTTCTTAAGATAGTCTATATCAAGTTTCACACCGTTGAACTCAATTGTGGTCAATACTTTTGACAAAGGTATTTCAACATTCCGGTAAAGATCACCAAGGCCTTGAGTTTCTATATTTTTACCGAGTATATCTGCAAGCATAAGTGTTACTGCAGAATCATCAATGCAATATCGTCCTGTTTTATCTATCTCGATATCCTCTATTTTTTTTTTGTTTTTCCCTTTCCCCGTCAATTTATCAAATCCGGTCTGATCATATTCCAGGAATTCTGAAGTAAGCTCTTTAAGCTTATGAGCTCTTCGGTTCGGATATAGCAGATAGGACATGATCATAGAATCATCGGATATACCTTTTACAGGGATACCATTATACAGGAGATGAAGTGTATCAAATTTAAGGTTATGGCCAGTTTTCCTGATCTTATCATTACCGAAAATATCATAAAATTCCGTTTTAAAGTCATCAAAACTCAGATCTACTTTATTCTTCTCAAATTCCGGAAAAAGGAAAGGGATATAATATCCTGAATCCGAGAATGAGATTGAGATCCCTGCAATTTTGGATCTGAAAAACTCCAGATGAGTAGTCTCCAGATCAAAAGCAAAATATTTTTCCTTTAATACTTTCTTTTTTAACCTGTCCAGTCCGATCGAATCAAAGACAAATTCATATTCAATATCCAGAGAAGAACTTTCTGATTCCTCGCTTATGCCGAGTTTGTTAATAATGCTGTTGAATGAGAACCTTTTGTAGAAGGAGATCAGCTCTCTTCCAGGAATCGAAGGATAACTCCAGTCTTTTTCCTTAATTTCCAGGTTTTGTACATTCTTAAGGTCTACAAGTGTCCTGGACATCTTCAAAGATTTCATATCTTCAAAAATTTTCTTTCTATGCTTTTCTTCAAGTTCATCCGGATTTTCAAGTGCATTATCAAGTGAATTGAATTTTTCGAGGATCTTTTTAGCCCCCTTGTCACCAATGCCATGAACACCCGGAATATTATCAGAAGAGTCTCCGGTTATTGAAAGATAATCCACGATCTGTTCAGGGTATAATCCGAA
>JAGLQR010000371.1 GCA_023136725.1 Candidatus Aminicenantota bacterium | reverse complement strand
TCCTGAACTTTATCATTCCGGTTTTCTCAAGAAGAGTATTCTTTAATCTCTCTTTTCTTTGGGAAGGGACATTGTTTATATCTGCAAAAAAATTCAGATTTTCCTCGACAGTAAGATCTGTATATAAAGAGAATCTTTCAGGCATATAGCCGGATATTCCCGTGATCTTTAAAAAGTCGTTTTTTATCAGATCATCTTTTAAAAAGATCTTACCGGAATCAGCTTTGACAAGTCCGAGCATTATCCTCAGGATCGTCGACTTACCCGCACCATCAGCTCCGGCTATAATTGTTATCTTGGATTTGGGAAATGTAACAGAAAGTTTCGAAATAGCTTGGATCTTTCCGAAAGATTTGGATATTTGCTCTAATCTGATCATATGAGATTATTCACTTTTTCAGTTTTTACACTTTACTCAACACTTTTCTCTATTAAAACAGTAACAGGCATACCAATTTTAAAGATCCCGATATTTTCTTTTACTCTAATCTTAACTTTGAACAGAAGAGATTTCCTTTCGATCTCAGAAATAACATATCTGGGAGAAAATTCTGATTTTCTCCCGATCTCGGAAACAATTCCGGTCAGATCTTTTTCTTCCGCCCCGTCCACAATTATTCTCACTTTACCCCCGTTCCTGATTCTGGGTAGTTCTTTCTCTTCAAGAAATATTTCAATGAAAAGAGAATTCTTGTCAAGAATGTCAAACATCGGCATTCCCGGGAAAATATTCTCACCCATGGATATGAATTTTTCCATTACAAAGCCATCAACTCCGGATTCAAGGGTGTAGTCTTCGAGAATGATTCTCAGATATTCTTTTTTATTCTCCAGTACATTTTTCTGAACCTCAAGTCCTTCCAGTGATTTTATAAGTTCATATTGTGCCGTTTCTGATTCCAGAAGTTTTATTTTAACTTTTTCCAGGTCGTCTCCCGAAATTGATCTTTTTTTACTCAGTCTTTCAAATCTGCTTACTTGCCGTTTCAGGTATCTCAGATTTTCATTTATCAATATTTTTTTCTTTTTTAGTTTTTCAGAATTTATCCCTGTAGCTTCCAGGCTTAATTCAACGTCTTTTAATTTGTTCTTTATCACTCGCGAATCCAGTCCGGCAAGAAGATCGCCTGACTTTATCTCATCACCTTCATTTACGTATATCTTTTCAATTGATGAGGCAACCTTTGATTTCATTGTGATAATTTCACCCTCGACGATCCCGGGAGCCTTGATAATATTTTCGTCTCCTCCTCCGCAACCGTATAGAATTGAAATGAACATAAAAATTATTATATTTTTTTTCATTTTTCTATCTCCCTTCCTATCATTGTGTTGATCTCAACTTTTATCAGATCAGATTGAAGAGATGTTTTCTCTTTCAAAGATCTCAGGTTTTCAACATTAAGTACAGAATCAAGATAATCTTTATTGGATATTTGTTTCTCATTGAACATCATCATTTTTAATTCTGATTCTTCATTGGATATGGCGATCATATCATTGTAAGTCCCGGTTCTGATGTTAAGATTTTTTAACGTGTTATAAAGTTCTGTCAATCTAATCCTGGTTCTTCTCACGAGATCACGTTCCTGATTGTCAAGTTTTTCGATCTTGTAATCATTAATGATATTTTCTTTTCTGGATCTCCCCCAGTCGAAAACCTTCATTTTAACCTCAATGCCTCCCTGGAAATATGATGTCCATTCATCACCGAGAAAATTAAAGCCAGGAACTCCATAATGAAACTCAGCAAACCCTCCGATCTGAGGAAGATCTTTTCCTCTTGTTATCTTTTTACTGATATTGATTATTTTTTTCTGATCAGAGAGGATCCTCAGGTTAGGATGATTCCGTATAAACAACTCCATTGATGTTTCCGGATCTTCAACTACTTCTATTTTCCATTTCGCAATATTTTTTATGTTATATCCGGTCAATTCCAGAAAAGTTGAAGCAAGAATGCAAATATTATTCTCAACCTCATCCTTTGACAATAAAATTTCTTTGTATTTTAACCTTGTCTCGAGGACCTGACTTTTCCCTACAAGATCTTCGTCATACAGATCTTCAAGTTTTTTAAGATGATTGCTTATTTTTTTATCGAGGGTTTCAAGTGAGTTGCTTTGACTGATTAGTAATTGATGGTTAAGAAAAACAGTTTTGATCCTGCCACTCAACATTAATTCGAGGAAACTCCTCCTGTTCAGATTCAGGATCTGTTGCAGATCATTTATTTTCACTATGCCCGAGAGGGCATTCCCGG
>JAGLQR010000370.1 GCA_023136725.1 Candidatus Aminicenantota bacterium | reverse complement strand
TCATCGAAGATGGGACCTCTTTTATGACAGAGAAATTCTTCAGGTTCTTCAATATGTGCCTGTCCAGAATTGTAATAGTCTTTCCGAGGCCAATATTTCTAAGAAAATGGCCTGCTTCCTTCAGTCCTATTCCCTTTATATTCGAGACAAGCCATTTTCTCATTTCTCCGACATCAGAAAAACCTGAAATAACATCTTTGATATTGAAGGCTCCATTTCGATAAAATTTATCCCTTGCCTCAAGGATGTAATTTGATTTCTTATACTTAAACCTCACTCCGGTCATATCATCAAGGATATCTTCACTTTTATCTATTTTGAGGATATCCCGTTTTCTGATCCTCTGGACTGATGCCCAGCAAAGCTCAGCCTTTGACTGTGGTGTCATAAGGCAGAACATTAATTCATAAAAAATATCTTCGCTACTCCCCTCTTCCCAAATCTTCCGGAATTCCACCAGCCTGTTTTCAATATCAGACCGTATGGTTTTATACTCATGTTGAAGCTCTGACAATGCTAAATCTGAACTCATTCTATATTCAGGATCTCTTTTTATTCAGTTGATTAACAACATCCTTCACATTCTGCAGTTTATCCATACTCGCAACAAGAATTCCATTCTCAGTATTGATCACTGCCACATTATCGAGGCCGATAAGCGCAATTGGCTTATCCTCAGTAGAATAAACAAGCGAATCTTTCGAATCAATGATAATATTCTCTTTAATATTTACATTCCGGTCCTGATCTTTCTCGTTCAATTCATACACGCTCAGCCATGCGCCTACATCATTCCAGGTAAATCCGGCACCGAACATCTTCACCTCTTTTACCTTCTCCATAAGCACATAATCAATGGATTCAGGAACTACATTTGAAAATGCTTTCTTAAAACCCTCATCATCATCAATGTTTTTTTCCAGTTCCAGATAGAAGTCAAAATAATCAGGTGCATATTCTTCCAGAAATTCCTTAAAATATTTGAATTTATAGATGAACATTCCGGAATTCCAGAAATAATTTCCGGCATTTACATATTGTTCTGCAAGTTCGAGAGAGGGTTTCTCTCTGAATTCTTCAACTTTGAAGAAATCTGTGCCCCCTGTATTCTGAACCTTGCTGTTATCAAATTTAATATATCCATATCCGGTATGGGGAATATACGGCTTTATTCCTGATGTGACGATCACACGCTCATCAGCCGCATTCATCGCATCCAGCATCTCTTTGGAAAACTTCTCCTTTTCCGGAATATAATGATCTGCGGGGACAACGAGAAGCACTCCGTCAGGGTCCATTTTTGAGAGGACTATATTTGCCAGGATAAGGCATGGAGCAGTATTCTTCGGTGATGGCTCCACAATATAGTTGGATCTTTCAAGTTCCGGGATCGAACTTAAGGTAAGATCAAGATATTTCCCGTCAGCAATAATAAATATATTCTCAGGGAGGATGAACTCCTTGAGCCTGTCATAGGTTTGCTCTATCAGAGAAGAGCCGCCGATTATATCAAGAAATTGTTTAGGTTTCTTCTCTGTGCTGTAAGGCCAGAAACGTGTGCCCTGGCCTCCTGCCATTATCAATGCATAACGGGAAACACTCATATTATCCTTCCAGGGCAGATTTGTCAGTTCTGATCCATGTCTGGGTCCTGCCTATCTTGAAAATTAATTTTATATATCCATAAACTTTTAGTTCCTTACCCTCTTTCTTTGTATAAAGCTGGCAGTGATATTGTTTCCCGTTCTCCGGATCTACAATTTCACCATCAACCCATTTGTCACCTTTTTTATAAAATCCCCACATAAAAACCATTCCCAGGGTCTTTTTATCCTTTAATTTACCTTTGCATTTATCACAAACCGGATCAGGATCTTCACCCTCTTTCGGGAATATTTTAAGGATCTGGCCATTCATTTTCCCATCTGCATCTACCCACACTTTTACAATTGATTTTACTTCCTTGGTCTTATCATCAATTGTTTTCCAATATCCCTCAGGCGAAATATATTCCGCATTGACCAATACAATTGATACTAAAAAAATAAAAACAAATAACAATGTCCCTTTCAACGATCTTAAGTTCATATTATTCTCCTAAAATTAATTGATGTTAACTGATATCTTTCTAAAAAACAAAATTGTCTGAGTACGGTCACAAATTTTATTTACTTTTACCCTTTCCGCCTATCAGATTCAGTATTGTAACAAAAAGAGCTGACCCGATTATAGACCAGAACACAGGTATGCCTCTTATATATAAAAAATCTTCAATGCC
>JAGLQR010000037.1 GCA_023136725.1 Candidatus Aminicenantota bacterium | reverse complement strand
TTCACAGAAGAACAATTTGAAAAAGTTTCTCAGATATCAAGAACATCTGAATTTATTGAAAAACTTCCAAAAAAATATGAGACAATTGTTGGAGAGAGAGGAGCCCTTCTTTCCAACGGACAACGGCAGCGGATATCTATTGCACGTGCAATTCTTAAAGATCCTTCAATACTGATCTTTGATGAGGCTACCGCTTCACTTGATAATGAATCAGAAAAAATGATTCAAAAAGCGATGGATGATGTTATGAAAGATAGGACAAGTTTCATAATTGCACATCGTTTATCTACAATTATTGAAGCTGATCGAATACTTGTAATCGAAAAAGGCAGAATAATTGAATCCGGAAATCATAGTGAACTGATCAAGAAAAGAGGGCAATATTACTCACTCTACAATTTGCAATTTCCAGATATGGATATTATAATGTAACGATGAGAAGCATGACCGGCTTTGCCCAGGGGAGGTTCTCTCTGGATAAGCTCTCCATTGGAATTACAATAAAATCCCTTAATCACAGGTTCCTTGATATTTCATTTAAAGGATCCGGAACATCTCAGGAGATTGAGAAGATGGTTAAGGAAATCATCAAGGATGACCTGCATAGAGGCAAAGTTGAGATAGTTGTAGATTTTTTTAATTTTGACCAGAACAGCTGGGACATCCAGTTCAATGAGTATCTATTGTCTAATATTCTGGACAAGGTGCTTCATTTTAAAAAAAAATATAAAAGTGAATTATCGCTTTCACTCGACTCACTTCTTAAGATCCCGATGATATTCCATCTTGAACAGACTGGAAACAATCTGTCAGAGAAGGAAAGATCTGTTATTGAAAAAAATATAAAAAAAATATTTCTTGAATTTATTAAAAGCAGAGAGGAAGAAGGGCGTGAGATATCAAAATCAATAGTGAGTAGTCTTGAGATCCTTGACAAGAATGTGGCGATAGTTCAGAAAAAAACTGTTGATATAGAATCCGAGCTTTTTCAGAAATACAGAGAGAAGATTAAAAAATTCCTGAATGATATTGATATTGATGATAAGAGGGTTTTTCAGGAGGCTGCGATTCTTGCTGAGAAATCATGTGTTACAGAAGAAGTAAACAGATTAATGACACATTCAGGCCGAATAAGGAATATGGTGAAAAAAAAGAAGAGTGATCTTCTGGGCAAGGAACTAGATTTTCTTACCCAGGAATTACTCAGAGAAATATCTACGATCTCGGCAAAAACGAATTCGATGAATATTCATGAAAATATAATCATGATAAGAAGAGAAATTGAAAAAATAAAACAGCAGGTTCAGAATGTCGAATAAAATTCTTTTGAACATTGGTTTTGGTAATTCTGTGATCGTCAGTAAGATCGTTTCTATAATTCAACCAAACTCAGCACCAGTAAAAAGATTTGTAAAAAAAAAAGGGGCAGAGAATCTGTTGATAGATGCCACAATGGGGAAGAAGGTACGTTCAGTTGTAGTTCTTATTGATGGTATTACTGTATTATCGGCAATTTCAGTTCAGGCTTTAACCGCACGTCTTGAAAATGAATAAAATCTTTGTTGTATCAGGCCCTTCCGGAAGTGGTAAGTCAACATTGATAAAAATGCTTACAAAAGAGCATGATTGCATACTCTTCTCTGTTTCTCATACAACAAGAAAAGAGAGGGAAGGTGAAGTTGATTCTGAAGACTACTATTTTATCAGCCGGAAGAATTTTACCAACATGATCAATAAAGATCTTTTTGCTGAGTGGGCGGAAGTTCATGATGAATTATATGGTACTTCAATTAATGAGATTGAGAAAAAATCTACCGGTGATAGTATCCTGATCCTTGATATTGATGTCCAGGGTGCTGAAATAATAAAAGATAAATTCACTGATTCACTTCATGTTTTTATAATGCCTCCAGGGATTGTGGAACTGGAAAAAAGATTGATGAAGAGAGAAAAAAAATTGAATAGTGAATTCAGAAAAAGGCTTATTACAGCAGAAGAAGAAATTAGAATTGGAGAATCAGGTTTTTATGACTATAAAATCATCAATGACGATATTGATGAATCCTACAATAAATTCAGGAATATATTCAGGAAATATATGAGATCAGTGTTATTACCTGATAAGAATAATTCCCAAGGGGCAGGAAAATGATAAATAGCATATTGATAACTTCAGGTCCGACGATAGAGCCAATTGATCCTTTGATGTTCATATCAAATCACTCTTCCGGGAAGACAGGATATTACATAGCAGAAGAAGCAAAGAAAAGGGATATTGAAAGGATTGTTTACATTACAGGGCCATCAAATTATATACCGGATAATGTTGATATAATAAAGGTAAAAACAGCTATCGAAATGAGAGAGCAGGTATTAAAACATTATAATGATGTCGATCTTGTTATCATGGCAGCTGTTGTAAGCGATTATGCAAGTGCAAAAATTTATCCTGATAAAATCAATAAGGATCAGGAATCCATATCGCTGAAACTTATAAAAAATCCTGATATTCTCTCCGAATTAGGAAACAGAAAAAAGAAGCAGATCCTGATAGGGTTCGCAGTGGAGACGGAGAATATTTTTAAGAATGGACAAAAAAAGCTGAAGAAAAAAAATCTTGACCTGCTGGTTCTTACTGAAATATCGGAAAGTAATAAGGCTTTTAAAGTTGATGAGAGTCAGGTATATTTTCTTACCGGAAATGGAATCAAAGCTAACAAGAAGATGAAAAAATCTGAGATCGCAGGTATCCTTTGGAATGAGATCCTTAATTTAAAGCCGAATAAATGATATTTAAATGACGGAAATAACTGATATTCTAAAATTCTATAAAGAAATTGGTGCAGATTTTGTTGAGAGGAGAAATCCGGAACCGGCATCAGAGTTACGCGAATTGACTAGGAGAATTCTTACTTGTACGAAATGCCCGCTTCATAAGACCAAAACCAATTATGTCCCTGGAGAAGGTAACATCTCACCTGAGATTATATTTGTTGGAGAAGGTCCGGGTGAGACTGAGGATAAATTCGGAAGGCCTTTTATAGGTAAAGCCGGACAATTACTTGAAAAGATCATTGAAAAAATGGGATATTCAAGAGAAACAGTTTTTATAGGTAATATTGTAAAGTGCCGTCCTCCGAACAACAGGGATCCGCAGAAAGATGAAGTAGAGGCTTGCATACCTTACCTGGAAGATCAGATAAAGATTCTTGAGCCTAAAGCTATTGTATGTTTGGGGAAAGTAGCTCTGAATAATCTTCTGAACACCAACTATCCAATATCTAAAGTGAGGGGTCAGCTATTCAATTTTATGGACATACCAGTAATTCCGACTTATCACCCTGCTTTTATACTTCACAAAAAGGGTAGAGAAGAAGTCTCCCGTGTTAAGTGGGAGATGTGGAGAGATATGGAGAAGGTAATGGCAATAGTAAAGGGAGATGAAGTCGTTGAAAGTTGAAGTTGCACTTTCCCTGAATACAACCGCAAATTTCTCATATGAGTGGAAAGGGGATTCTAAATCCATTAAAGAGGGGATAAGGGTTGTTGTACCCGTATGGAACAGATTAACCACAGGGTGGATTGTTAATACAAGGTCAGAGTATCAAGGACGTGTCAAATCTGTCCTTGGAATTATAAAAGATGAGTATATTCCTGATGAAAAATATTTAAGATTTGTTAATGAAATTTCCAGAACTTTCATGATTTCTGCGGGCAAGATACTTGATGCTTCTCTTTCACCGGGAATGAGATCATTAATGAATGTATATTTCAATTCTGATGAAAGGGAACTCCCTTTTTATAAAAGATCAGTTAAAGAGCTTGAGAAGATCAGCAAGAACGGAGTGGTAGAATTTTTTTATAAAATTAAAGGAAACGAAATACAGGAATTGCAGAACACAATTGAAGATCGAATTGATGATGAAGATGTGCCTGACCATTTGATCTATCTAAACTATTACAGGAATGACTTCTATAAAAAAATATGGCTGAAGGAAAAAGCAGCTGGAAGAACTCCGGTAATTCTTCTTCCCAACAATCTCAGTATGGAGAGATATAAAAGTGAATTAAGCGATCTTCAGATATATAATTCACTCATGAAGACAGGAGAGAGAGAAAGGCTTTGGAAATTGGCAAGGGGAAATAATCCAATTTTTATAGGAGGAGGAGAATCAGCTTTGTTTCTTCCTATAAAGCAATCAGGCCCTATAATAATTGAAAAACCCGGTTCTTTTTTTTATGATAAGAACATTTCTTCAGGAATTGATCTGAGAAAAGCAGCCAGGATTAAGGCTGAAATTATGGGTGTAGATCTTATAGAAGGGAATAGTTGTCCTACTTCCTTTCAATATTACCACAGAGAATCTTTCAAGATTATGGATGACAGAAAAAATGAGGCCCCGCCTGTTTCTGTAAAGAAATTGAATCCAGGTACAAGGATACCACCTGATCAGGTTATGGATACTATAATAAATAATTTTATCAATGGTGACAGGGTGCTTGTAATAGTAAGCAGGAAGGGTTCTTTAAAATTTTTATTTTGCGGGGAGTGTAAAAGCATTTATAAGTGTCCTTTATGCGGAGGATCTGTCACAATATCATCTGATAACAGGATTAATTGCATGTCCTGTAGTTATACTCATGAAAAACCGGATACTTGTGAAAAATGCAGTTCAGAATTGAAGATTTTAGAGGATATTAGCGTCAGGTCATTGAAGAAAAAATTGGTTGACAGGGCGGGTGAAACATCAGTGATATCATTTGAAACTAAACTACCGAATGATTATGAAGCTATTCTTAAAAGGCCTGAAACAGGAGAAAAAAATATTGTTATTTTAACGCCTGCAGAAGTAAATAGTATTCCTGAAAAATCATTTGATTCTATTATATTTCTTAAACCGGAGTCATTTTTTGATCTGAATAATTATAAAGGCGGAGAGCAGATATTCTCATTCATAAAAGGTCTTAGGGAAGCTCTTTCCCCTGAAGGGAAAATTGATGTTTATTCAGTTTTTCATTTTCACTATTCCCTGAAAAATATAAATGATGAAGTGCAATATCTTGTAAGAGAATTAAAATACAGGGAGTTTTTCTTACTGCCACCATATTATGATGTGTTTAATCTTGAACTGAGTGACAGGGATATCAGGAAACTAGCCGGAAAAATGAGAGATATCTTCAATGAATTCAGGGATCTCCTCAATATAAAAAAAATAAATATCTTGTCCAGATCAACTATACGGGGGTTCTATAAAGGGAACATTCAAATACATACCGAACAGGAAAAAGTATTCAATTCCGGGATCTTGAATCTAAAGAACTTAAAGGTTAAAGGACTTTATTGATTGGTAAATTTAATAGCTTCTGAGATATTATTTATTTTTTTTTTCTGACATGTTCATGTTTCCGTTGAATATGCCCCCTTCTTCAATCACTACATTTTCAGAATTAATATTTCCATCAAATTTTGCAGAGCTGTAAATTTTCAATTTTTTCCCAGTGAAAATATCTCCTTTTGCTTTCCCAATGATATTTATAAATTCTGCTTCGATCTTTCCACTGATATTGCCGGATTTACCGATAGTTACGGTATTATTTGATTGGATATTACCATTTACTTTGCCTTCAATTATTATAGAATCTTCAGAGGTAATATTTCCTTTTATTTTAATTGTTTTACCTAAAAATGATTCTGAACTGACATTTGTTGAAGAGTTTACCTCTTGAATTCTATTTGATCTATTTTCTTTTTTTTTTTTTGTAAAATCCATTTTAACCACCTTTAACAATTTATCTTAAACTTATTATATATAAAAATAAATATATTTTCACCAGATGCTTTCATATAATAGCTTTCACTACTCTCGAAATACCATTAAGGTCATCAAAGAACCTGATATTCCTGAATCCTTTTTTCTCAAGGATCTTCTTAACAATATCTTTCTGATCATATCCAATCTCAAGTAGTATCTTACCGTCATCACAGAAGTATAATGGCGATTTATTGATTATTCTTTCGATAATTTCGTATCCTTTTTCTCCTCCGAGAAGAGCTGTCCTGGGTTCATGATCACGAATATTCGAGTCAATAAATTCCAGAGCACTTTCTGATAAATATGGGGGATTTGAAACAATAATATCAAAATTTTTCTTCACAGGTGGAAAAAGATCTCCATAGACAGGAGTGATCAGATGACCGACATTATGAAGCTCTATGTTTCTCTTAAACACCCTCATGGCGTCTTCATTTATTTCTACTGATGTTACATTTGATTTATTCAATTTAGCAACAAGAATTGATATTATGCCACTTCCCGGGCCAATCTCAAGTATATTTGATGATCTGTCAGATTCTTTCAATAGTATTTCAAGAAGCAATTCGGTTTCCGGCCTTGGGATAAGTACTGTTTTATCCACAAAGAATTTTTCTGAATAAAACTCTTTTTCCCCAGTTAAATAGGGGATGGGCTCATTCTCAACCAGTCTTCCAATATATTCATTGATCTTATCTATATCTTTTTCCCTGACTATCCGGGAACTACCATGGGCCCAGAATTCTTCCTTTGATAAACCGAATATCTTGTTGATTATGATCAGGAGATCAGCTGGAGCAATGGGATATTTCTTTAGTGCATCTTTATAAAGTTTGGATAGTTCCACTAACTGACTATTTCTTTAAATCTCTCTTCCAGCAGTTTCTTTGAGTTCATTTCTTCAAGGTCTTTAATAAGTTTTTCCAGATTCCCGTCCATTGTCGATTCAATTCCGTAGTTCTTCCCGGTTATCCTATGGTCAGTAACTCTGTTTTGAGGGAAATTATATGTACGGATCTTTTCCGATCTGTCTCCTTTGCCTACCTGTGATCTCCTGTCGTTTGCAATATCATCCTGTTGTTTTTCCAGCTCAAATTCATAAAGACGTGATTTAAGAACTCGCATTGCCTTATCTTTGTTCTTATGCTGAGATGACTCATCCTGGCAGGATACGACTATCCCTGAAGGGGCGTGGGTTATTCTTATAGCTGATTCAGTCTTGTTCACATGTTGGCCACCAGCTCCGGAAGCCCTGTATGTATCTATCCGGATATCCTTAGCGTTGATATCAATTTCCACATCATCAACTTCCGGAAGTACAGCAACAGTAACTGTTGAAGTATGAATTCTTCCACTTGATTCAGTCTGAGGAACCCTTTGCACTCTGTGAACTCCGCTTTCAAATTTCAGGTATTTATTTACATTCGAGCCTTTAATATACATAGTTATTTCTTTAATACCGCCAATACCGGAATAATTTGTGGAAATTATCTCATGCTTCCACTCTTTTCGTTCAGATATTCTGGAATACATTCGAAGAAGGTCTGATGCGAATAGTGAGGCTTCATTTCCGCCTGCACCTGCCCTTATTTCCAGAAATACATTTCTCTTGTCTTCACTTATATCAGAGATCATCAGAAGTTTTATATCATTCTCAATAACTATCATCTCTGTTTCAAGATTTTCGATATCCTCTTCAGCAAGCCCTTTCATCTCAGGGTCATCAGTATTGCTGAGGATATCAAAAGATTCTTCAAGTTGATTTTTCAGTCTAAAGTATTTCTGGTAATTCTCTTCAAGGGGATTCAGGTTGGATAATTCTTTCGATAGTGATGCAAATTTTTTCCTATCATTTGTGATAGTTGGATCTGATAATTGATTGCTTAATTCAGAATATTTATTATGAAGATTTTCGAGATAGGAGAAAAACTTTTCACTGCTCTTTATATCCATATTTCTTCTTGAATTTTTCTATTCTTCCTTCAGTGTCAACATATTTCTGCTGTCCTGTATAAAAAGGGTGGCAGGAAGAGCAGATCTCTATATCAATTGCAGCTTGAGTAGCCCTTGTTTTAAAGGAATTACCACATGCACAAGTTACTGTACATTCCTTATATTTAGGGTGAATGTCTTTTTTCATATTTTCCTCCAAAGTAATGGTGATTCTAACACTAATCACCATTGCTGTCAATCCGGATTATTATAGTGTCACTCGGGAATAATATACGGATTAAAGACAATTCTTTATATCTTAATTGCATTATAAAATTTTGATGAGAATTCTTTTAAATTATTGTTAACATCAGATGATGGGATTTTCCGGTGCCTGGTATTGAGGAGTTTATTCATGACGTCATTCAGGTCTCTTGCAGTGTAATATGTAAATCTTTCCCGAAACTCATCCTCAGGTACGCATTCTTTAATTTTTGTTGAGTTCTTAACAGGTATCATTATATTACTGCATCCGGCATATAGAGCTTCCCAGACGGTTCTGCCAGTTTTATAGTATTCCTCACATCTCATTATTGTCTCACTTATTGCATAGATATCCCCGATCTCTTCAACTTCTCCCAGGTAAAAAGCATTTCGTATTTTAGAAACTTTTTTCTCAATTATTTTTGATGATTTGATATCAACTTTTCCGACAATTAAAAAATTGAACATCTTTGTATCACTGAATGAATTTGCAATATCCAGAAAAAAGTCCTGCCCTTTGTTCTCCGATAAAGAACCAATGAGAGTAACATTATTTCTACCGGTGGGTATTTTATATTCTCTTAATATCTTTTGTTTTTCCGCTCTCCTCTTACTGACAATACTCATATCAAAAGGATTCCGGATAATCTTTAGTTTTGGAGAATCAATGAATGAATTCGCAGTTGATGAGTCAATGGCAATAATAGTATCAGCATACTTTTTTATTGTTTTAATTTTAATACGGGAAAAAATTCTGAATATTGTATTATCATGTATTTCCCTGATATGGATAATTTTTTTAATTTTCCTGGGGACCAGGATAAGGAGAGGCCAAAGGACAAGTGAATTTAGATGAACATGAGAGATGTTGTGATTTTTTATTATTGTTTTTCCTCTGAAAAACCAGTAAAAAGGGAATAACAACAACAAAGCGATGCTTCCTATATCGTGAATTCGTGTTTCAGGCCTGCCTTTATAGCTTAAACTGAATGGAAATATACCGGTATAAATATTCCTCAGGCCTCTAAGATAATTGTTAAGGATAAATCTTTTATCTTTTTTTCCTGAAAATATGTTCCTTAACATCCTGAAATTAAAAACATTGTAAACAAGATGAATGTTGTCCTTTGTAATATCTGTATTTTCAAGAAGAGATTTTATTGAAAGCCCCAGGCTTCTTGATGCTCCGTATAATCCAACGTCATGGGTAATAAATAGGATGTTCAATCGTCTGATCTTATAGTTTTCTTAATTCAGCTTCAACAGCTTTAATTAGTTGCATTTTCAGATAGGGTTTTTTTATATATGACCCCGCTCCTAACTTAAGTGTCTCTTTCACATTCTCATTGTCTGAATATCCACTGGTTATGATGGCTTTTTGTTCACCTTTTCGCATTAGTATTTGAATATAGGTTTGAAGGCCATCAATCCCGCCCATGATCATATCCAGTATCAGAAGATCTACTTTCTCTTTCTGAACAAACTCAACAGCTTCTTCTCCGCTTGATACCGATGATACCCTGAAATTACACTCAGATAATATCTCTTCAGCAAGTTGGCGGTTATTTTCATCATCTTCAATGATCAGGATATGCTCTCCGGAACCGATATGTTTTATGTTGACATCAGATTCTTCAGCTACTTTATCATCTTCATGATCATATATGGCAGCAGGGAAATATAATTGAAATTCGGTCCCTTTTCCTTTACTACTATTAACAATGAGATAACCATAATGATCTTTCACAGTCCATAATACAACTGTCATACCGAGGCCGGTTCCACTTTTACCCATCCTTTTTTTACTGAAAAAAGGTTCAAAAATGTTCCCCAGATCTTCCTTGTCAATACCTATACCGTTATCTTTGATAGCCAATTTAATATAGTCACCCTCATTTATCCTGTCATACCCTTTTAAAGGCTCATCAAGAAAACACCTGCTTGTGGATATTTC
>JAGLQR010000369.1 GCA_023136725.1 Candidatus Aminicenantota bacterium | reverse complement strand
GAAGGGAAGATCGACGAAAAATTCCAGAGAGAAGAACTTGAAGAACTGAAATCAATAGGTTACATTTGATTTCCGGCCTTTTTCAAAATTGAATATATTCTGAAATTCTGATATAATTTTTTTATGAGAAATGTAATCCTGTCTATTATTCTATTAACTTTATTTTCATCCGGTCTTTTAGCAAACGATAAGATATTTACAAAGGAGTATGAGCTGAAGGGGAAAATAGCATTGCTCGAAGTTGAGGCCGGCCCTTCAGGAAGTGATGTATTTCTTAACTCAGGGACAAGAAAGAATATAAGTTATAGCACTCCAGGTGAGAACCTTTTTCCTAAAATGTTTGTTAAAAGAGATGAATATTCTGTTACCTGGATAAATTATAGTAAAAATGATGTTAAGTTGAATTTTTATGATTCATCCAGTGATCATGGCAGAACAATGGTCTCAGGAAGATTTGAATTTATTTCAAGTGACACCACAGTCCTGTATGATATGGGCAAGCCTAAGTTTATTGTTTTCCGGGCAATTAAAGGTGAAGACAATGAAGATATTTTCATACATGATATTAATACAGGCCGCACCAGAAGGATAACTTCAACTTCAGGAAATGAGAATAGAATAATTATATCGAATAATGAACTCAATGGCAGGAATTCATTCACTCTTACCACACAGACACTGGAAAATGAATATACTTATACTATAGACACGGATACTCTTACGTCACATCTTGAAGATAAAAAGGAAATATTAAGAGGCCAAAAAGCAAATCAGGCCGCATTTACTAACGATGAGCTAAACACTATAGTTGGCATCGGAGACAGTGTGACATGGGGTAAGATGAGGATGTTTGAGTTTATTGATTCCTATCATCCGGAACTTACATACCTGGCTAAGACTTCTGATTATTTTAATGAAAATTACGGAGACACTTCCACGATCAATCTCGGAGTTAACAGAGACAGCTCTCTTGATGGTGTTGAGAGAATGGATGAAGAACTCCTCTATGGAAAAGGTTATTTCTTTTTAGTATTATTCGGGACTAACGATGTTACATCTGGCACCTTTTCTTCGACCAGTACTTCAAAGAACATTCAGTGGATTCTTGAGAACGCCAGGAATAATTATGGTATGTTTCCGGTTGTTTCAACTGTACCTCCGCAAAAGCTTTATCTTGCAGGTGTCCAATTCTACAAAGAGCAGACTGAAAAACTGAATGGAAAAATTATACTTATGGCTTCAGCTCAGAACTTCTCATATATTGATTCATATGATGCATTTTTTGATCAGGATGAGGATTGGGAAACCATGCTTGAAGATGTTAAGGGAAACCATCCAAGCCCTTCCGGACATCAGGTTATGGCTGATATGGTAATTCCCATTTTGTTAAGCCTTATCCCTGAAACCCCGTCAAATGTGAATCTTTCGGCAAATACCGGGGGAAATTCTTTTAACGTAAGCTGTACTCAAAACAATGAATTTGATTTCAGCCATTACAATGTAAAGTTCGGATTCTCTCCAACTCGCCTTGACAGGGAGATGACATATTCCTCAAACAATTTCACCATATATTTCTATCCCTTCAATCTTAATTTGAAAAGAATGGTCTATTTCAAGATGCAGTCGGTTGACAAGGAAGGGAACTCAAGCGAGTTTACAGATATTTATTCCATATATTTGAATTGAAATCAGGAAAGCTCTGGAAGTTCTCTCCAGGAAATAACTTTTCAGCTCACCACCTTAAGAGTTAATAATAATTTTACCTTCCCATATAAATATTTGTAGTTATTTTTATAATCTGTACTATATTTAACAGAGGAGGGGAATTGATTCGGAGAAAACTTTTTAAAGTCGGAATGATTTTTCTGATTTTCATGTCAGGTTTTATGACCCATTTATCCTGCTCATCTGAAGTTTCGGGTGAAAAAGTTTCCAACAAAATAGATCGATCCCGAAGATTGATGGTTACCTTGTTGATAGAATTCGGAATAAAAGATAAAAGAGTGCTCTCAGCGATGGGAAAGATAAACAGACATTTGTTTATTCCGCAAAAATTAAGGAATATATGTGATCCGTATGGGAATTATCCATGTCCGATTGGTTATGGACAGACAATATCTCAGCCATACATAGTTGCCTACATGACAGAACGCCTCGGGATCAGAAAAGGTGAAAAAGTTCTGGAAATAGGCACCGGGTCAGGATATCAGGCTGCAATAATTTCAGAATTGGGTGCTGATGTTACTTCGCTTGAGATTATAAAGGAATTGGCGGAGCATGCC
>JAGLQR010000368.1 GCA_023136725.1 Candidatus Aminicenantota bacterium | reverse complement strand
ACACGTGTGGAATGGGATAAAATTATCTTCAAAGCTCTTCATCTTAAAGGGATTTATGGAAGAGAAATGTTTGAAACCTGGTATAAAATGGAGCAAATGATCCTCACTGGGCTTGATATTACTCCGATAATAACCCACCGATTCAATGTGAACGATTTTATGGAAGGTTTCAAGATCATGGAAGAGGGGAATTGCGGAAAAGTTATACTGGATTGGGAATAGCTCTGCTGTTGCTTTTTCTTGACAAAAACCATCCCTGATAATATACTGATATTTGATGAAGAACGGAAAAAGAGGGGACGGAAACTCTTATGAACTGTCGATAAAAAGTGAGATTTTCGGGATAGTATTTCTTTTTCTTTCAATTCTTCTGATATTTAGCCTTGTCAGCTATTCTCCTTTTGATCCCAGCTTTTTTCACTCGACAATGAACACTGTGGTTGAGAACTATGGTGGGAATATCGGATCAGAGATCTCGGCCTTTTTGTTCGTCATGTTCGGATATGCATCCTTCATATTGATAATATATTTTCTGTTTATTACTATCTATTTTTTTTTGAACAGAAAGATCAGAAATTTCTATACAAAAAGTTCAGGATTTATATTGCTGCTCATATCGTTTTCTGCTCTTTTGTCAAATATTAAACCGTATTCGGGAATAGATTCTGCCAGTATAAAAACAGGTGGGATAATCGGATTTTTCCTGAATGAATTTTTTGAATCCGAGATAAAGGGATTTCTGACCTTTCTCCTTTTTTTGATTCTCGTATTCATTTCTCTCACCCTGATCGCAAAGCTTTCTCTTCAGAAGATATTGAAAGCATTAATGCATGGCACTACTGCTATATTCAGTATTGTCAGCAAATTTTATATCACACAGTCAGGCAAATTTAAAAACTGGAGAATGAGGAAAAGAATTGAAAAGAAGCACAGTGACGGTACTCTGAAGGATAAAGTATCAACTGCTAAGGTTGAAAGGAAAAAATCTTTTGAACAGAAAAAAGAGATAGTAAAAAAACCCAGTGGTTTTCCCGAAGAACCTTCATTGTTTAAAGGGATGGGGAAAATCATGAGTATTTCTGAAAAATATGTTCCTCCCCCTCTCTCTTACCTCGATGCTTCAACCGAGAGAAGTAAAATTGATTTTAAGGAATTGGAAGAGAAGAAAAATGAGTTATCAGCAAGGCTTAACGAGTTCAGAATAAAGGGTGAAATTCTTGAGTATACACCCGGCCCTGTAATCACTACTTATGAATTTGTTCCGGATACAGGAGTCAAAGTTAAAGATGTGGTAAACCTTGCTGAAGATCTTGCTCTTGTTGCTGAAGCACAATATGTAAGAATTGAAAGAATTTTAGGGAAGAAAGCTATTGGCATTGAAATACCGAATAAGAAGAGAGAGATCATTCACTTGAGGGAGATACTTGAATCTGAAGAATTTGCAGCAGGGAGTTCTCCTCTGACAATAGCATTGGGCAAGACAAAAAGCGGAGAGGTTTTCACAACTGATCTGAGGGAAATGCCTCATGTGATAATCGCCGGAGCCACAGGAAGCGGAAAGAGTGTTGCGATCCATACCATAATACTCAGTATTGTCTTCAGATCATCACCTGAGGATGTAAAACTTATCCTTATAGATCCGAAGAGGGTGGAACTGGCTATATATAATTCACTTCCGCATCTCATGACTCCTGTTGTAGTTAATCCGAAGCTGGCAAAAAATGCACTTGACTGGGCAATATTTGAGATGGAGAAGAGATATAAAAAACTTGCTCAATTGCAGGTAAGGAATATAGAACAATATAATAAAAGACTTAATCTTCTGACGAATTCAGGGGATGAGATCATTGATACTCTTGAGGACGCAGGTAAGATACCCTATATTGTAATTATAATAGATGAATTTGCCGATCTCATGATGGAATCATCAAAAGATATTGAATATAATGTGGCCAGGATTGCTCAAAAGGCCAGAGCTGTAGGAATTCACCTAATACTTGCTACACAGAGACCTTCAGTTGACGTAATAACCGGAACTATAAAAAATAACTTTCCGTCAAGGATAGCTTTTGCAGTTCCCTCAAGGAATGACTCAAAAACCATTATTGATTATATGGGAGCAGAAAAACTTCTCGGCCAGGGGGATATGCTGATCCTTCCTCCGAAATCTGCCACACTTGTAAGGGCACATTGTTCCTTTGTTTCTGAAGAGGAAGCACTCAGGGTGGTGAAATTCCTTTCAAAAAAGAGTAAACCGGAATTTAATACTGAAGTGATAAAACCGAAGGTAAAAACTGAAG
>JAGLQR010000367.1 GCA_023136725.1 Candidatus Aminicenantota bacterium | reverse complement strand
TCATATCATCATACTGAAGATTATCGCCTGAATGAAGTTTCACCTTCTCCATGATCTTATCTGTCATATCCGCTAAGGAAAGATCTTGGTTCTCAACTATCACCTTTATCATCTCATCTTCCCCCAGCTCCTCCTCATTTTCATTTATAGCCTCTGTTATCCCGTCAGAATAGATGATGAGCAGGTCTTCAGGTTTTAGAGAAATTGAGTGTTCTCCGAATTGAAATTCTTCCAGGCATCCAAGGACAATATCCCCTTCCTCAAGCTGAACGATCCCCTTTTTATCAGATAGCAAATATGGATAGTTATGGCCTGCATTTGAATAAGTTATTTTATGATTTTTCGAATCAAGGATCCCATAAAAAAAAGTTGAAAATTTCTCAGGTGGAGTATTGTGAAAAAGCATTGAATTAATCTTTTCCATGCAGGTTTTTACATTTGATTTTTCAAGTGTCTGACCTCTGACCGAAGCCTGGAGATTTGACATTAAAAGTGCTGCCGGCATACCTTTCCCTGAAATATCTCCAAGACAAAATGCAAGTTTATTATTTTCTATCGGTATAAAATCGAAATAATCACCGCCAACCTCTTTGGCGGGTATACTTTTTCCATAGATCTCATATCCTTCAATTTCAGGTGATTTATCGGGAAGCAGATTTGTCTGGATCTCATATGCAAGGCGAAGTTCCTGTTGAACTTTTATAAGTTCCTGTTCCTCTTCAAGTAATCTTGCATTCTCTATTACCTGGGAAGATTGGGACGAAATGATTGAGAGAAGCCTTTGATCATCACTACTAAACCCGGATTCTTCTGTTTTATTAAAAACTGTTATCAATCCGATCATTTTATTTTTCGAAAGCAGCGGAACACTTAGAAGAGAGTGGATATGATCAGCTTCAACTGAAAGAACATGAAATCTTTTATCGTTCTGAAAATCATTAATTAAAAGTGGCATACGGTTCTTAAGCATCCAGCCCGTTAATTGAGTATCAAGTCTGAGTGGAATTGTTCCGGTTGCTTCATCCCAACCTCGAATCATGGTTTGAAACGGTTTTTCCCCTTTTTTCTCATCCAGCAACATTACTGCAACCTGCTCAACTTTTAAATGTTTTGTACATTTTTGTATTATTGACTCCAGAATTATATCAAGTGACAAAGCAGAATTAATGGCTGTAGCTATCTCATTAATGGTTGACAACTCTTCCACAGAGCGTCTTAAACTTTGATTCTCTTCCCGGAGACGTTTCAATTCAACATCTGATTGATCCACTTAATTTCCCATCCTCTCACTTCACTTCTCATGTAAGACATAGTGAATACTCATAATATGTAAATGAATAAAAATAATCAAGATGAATAGTCTGCGCTTAAAACTAACCATTAAATTGTGATCAATAGTCTGATCTGTAACATTATCTGATAATAAATGAATAACATTTTTCGTTAAAAAATATCAATATATTTTATAAAGGGTATACTTTCGATCTTAAAATGTTAATATGTAACCATGTTAGGTACATTTATTTTACATTACAAGATTATTGAAAAGCTCGGTGAAGGTGGCATGGGAGTTGTATACCTTGCCCAGGACACTAAGCTGGAACGTGATGTTTCTATTAAATTTCTCCCTTCAAATATCACTTCCAGTTCAGATGAGCGTGAACGATTTAAGATCGAAGCAAAAGCTGCAGCTGCTTTAAACCATCCCAATATTGCAACAATACATGCCATTGAAGAAGTTGATGATGAAATATTTATAGTGATGGAATATATTGATGGAGTGGAATTAAGACAAAAAATTAAAGCCGGTCAACTGAAAGTAGATGAAGTAGTAGACATTGCTACTCAGGTCGCAGAAGGATTAAAAGCTGCTCATGACAAAGGAATAATTCATCGTGACATCAAAAGTGCAAATATCATGATCACAGAAACGGGGCAGGCCAAGATCATGGATTTCGGGTTGGCAAAAATGCAGGGGTCAGACATACAACTTACCAAAGAACACTCAACACTGGGAACTGCTGCATATATGTCCCCTGAGCAGACAAATGGAGAGGATGTAGATCATAGAACTGACATCTGGTCATTTGGTGTAGTTCTATATGAGATGCTCACTGGTGAGATACCTTTTAAGGGCGATTATGAACAAGCAGTTATTTATTCTATCTTAAATGAAGAGCCAAAGTCTATTATAGAGCTTAGGGAGGATTCTCCATTACAATTAATACACATCATTGAAAAAACCTTACAGAAAGATCCTGCAGCCCGTTATCAGAAAGCAAATGAATTAATCGAAGTATTAGGAACTATTGATTATAC
>JAGLQR010000366.1 GCA_023136725.1 Candidatus Aminicenantota bacterium | reverse complement strand
ATAAACACCGATACTCAGGATTTATCCAATATTAACTCTCCGTCACTCACCCTCCAGATTGGGGAGAAACTTACAAGAGGGAGGGGGAGCGGCTCGAATCCGGAAATAGGAATGAAAGCGGCTCTTGAAAGCACGGAGATGATAACTGATATGCTGGAGGGAGCTGATATGATCTTCATCACTGCCGGCATGGGTGGTGGAACAGGGACCGGATCTTCCCAGGTTGTTGCAAATCATGCTGCCTCCATGGGAATCCTGACTGTTGCCGTTGTGACAAAGCCTTTTGAATTCGAGGGGAAGCACAGGATGGAGGTTGCCGAAATCGGGATAAAAAGCCTTCTGGAAAGTGTTGATGCGATAATTGTTATACCGAATGAAAAATTATTTGAAATTGATGATGAACAGATACCGCTGAAAGATTCATATAAAAAGGTTGATGAAGTATTGTTGAGAGCTGTAAGAGGCATTTCCGATATTATAAACACTTCAGGCCTGCAGAATGTTGATTTTGCTGATGTAAAAACAACCATGGCAGAGAAGGGGATGACTATGATGGGGACAGGCGAGTCGAAAGGGGAGAACAGAGCAGAAGAAGCCGTAAACAAAGCACTCAATTCGCCATTACTAGATAATGTTTCTATTGGCGGAGCAACAGGCCTTCTTTTCAATATAACAACATCATCAACTTTGCCACTAAGGCGTGATGAACTGAAGATCATTGCAGAAACGATCAATGCTGAAGTATCTCCAGAAGTAAAGAGCAAGTTCGGAGTGGTTGAGGATGACAACATGGGTGAGATGATCAGGGTAACAGTGATAGCTACCGGTTTTGAAAATTCCGGGAAGAAAACAGCCATTAAAAAGACGATGCGTGAAGATGAGTTGTTTCCGGTTACCCCTACACATATAAGCATGCCGCATAGAAGGGCTTCAGACAATGTTTCGAGCAGGGATTTTATAAGGAAGGAAACACCGGCAAATATTCCTTATCAATTTGAAAAACCAATTACACCGGCAGATCTGACGGATGTTAATCCGGGGTATATTAACGAAGGGACTTTTCCCGGATTGACCAAGAAACATAATGCTGAAAATGCTGAAGATGAATTGGATATACCAACATTTCAGAGAGAGAAAAAATCGGAATAGTTTAAAATGATAGAAATTGATCTTCTAATTAAAAATGTAAAAGAATTAGTTAATCCCGCTTCAGATGTTGTAGTAAGAGGGCAGGATCTGAATTCAATTAGAATATCGAGGGACCTCTGGATAGGCTCAACAGGAGAAATCATTACGTTTCTCGGCTTTGAGGAGGGATTCAACAAAAATTGTGTTTTAAAAAGCGGAGCAACTGTAATTGACGGTTCGCAATTTGTGGCCCTTCCCGGTCTTGTTGATCCACACACACATCTTCCTTTTGCCAATACCAGACAAGATGAATTCAGGCAGAAGCTTCAAGGAGTCAGCTATCAGGAAATAGCTGCAAAAGGTGGAGGAATCAAGGGGAGTGTCAGGAAGACACGTGAAATCAGGCTTAATGAATTAATATCCCAAAGTGAATGGCGGCTTAACAGAATGCTTGAATCAGGTAGTACTACTGTTGAGGCGAAGAGTGGTTACGGACTTGACCTTGAAAGTGAGCTAAAGCAACTGGAGGTAATAAAAGCATTGAATTCTTTTCACCCGGTTGATCTGGTTCCTACTTTCCTCGGTGCCCATGAGATTCCGGAAGAATACACCGGAAGGAATATGGATTTTTTAAAGTTTCTTGTTAATGATGTTGTCCCGAAAGTAAAAGAGAATGACCTTGCTGAATTTGGAGATATATTTTGCGAGGAGGGGTATTTTTCATATGACGAATCGGATTACTATCTGGAAGAACTCAAAAAGAACGGATTTAAACTGAAGGTCCATGCTGATGAGTTCAAATCCAACAATGCTGCTATCCTTGCTGTAAAAAAAGGGGCAGTATCCGCAGAACATCTTATAGAGATCACTGATGAAGAGATTGAAGTGCTTTCAGCATCGGATACAACGGCAATTCTACTCCCGGGAGTTTCATTTTTTCTGAAGATGGATAAATATGCTCCGGTGAGAAAGATGATTGAATCAAATTCTATAGTTGCTCTCGGTTCGGATTTTAATCCGGGAAGTTCGATGGTCTCATCACAATTTTTTGTTTTTCATCTCGGAATTTTTAAGATGGGGCTGACAATTGAAGAAGCTCTTAATACTGTCACCATTAATGCTGCATATTCAATAGACAGGGAAAGGAGTGTCGGTTCGGTCTCTCTCGGCAAGAAAATGGACATTATTCTTGCAG
>JAGLQR010000365.1 GCA_023136725.1 Candidatus Aminicenantota bacterium | reverse complement strand
AAAAAGGGGAAACAATCAATATAACTGATTCCGGAGTTACCGAAACACAGCCTTTCTGGTCTCCTGACGGGAAATACCTTTTCTTTGAGGCGGACAGATACAAGCCTCAATATCCACGTGGAGGAGGAGAGTCGAAAATATATGCTCTTCCCCTCCGGAAATTTTCGGACAAGTTCAGATCTGACAAGTGGAATGATCTTTTTAAAAAAGAAGAAAAGAGTGAAAAAAAGAAGAAGGATAAGGAGAAAAAAGCGACTCCGGTAATAAAGGTCGATATCGATTTTGATGAGATGGGAAAGAGGTGGGAGCAAATATCTCCAGAATCCGGCAATCAGTCCACTCCTGCAGTTTTTATGGATGGAGAGAAGCGGATCGTATTGTATTTATCTGATCATGAAGGAGATGGTTTTCACTTATATAAAACTGTGATAGAACCATTTGAAAAAAATAAAACAAAATTGATAAAGGGACCCAAAAGCTATGATTATTCAGTCCTGAAATCAGGTAAAAAATACTATGCTCTGATTAAAGGGAAGATCGGTTCTCTCGATCTGAAAGGAAATAAGTTTACCCCTGTAAAAATGAATTACAGATTTGTAAGGAATTTAAAAGAAGAATTTTCCCAGATGTTCCGTGAAACATGGGCAAACCTTGAGATCAATTACTATGATGAAAATTTCCATGGTATTGATTGGAATAAAATGAAAGAAAAGTATTCAAGTTTCCTCCCATTTCTCACATCAAGATCAGATCTCAGACTTCTTATTAATGATATGCTGGGTGAACTTAACTCATCCCACCTTGGTTTTTATTCAAATGGAGATGAAGAAAAGACACTCCATAAAATGAAAACATCAGAGACCGGGATAATGTTTGACAATGAAGATCCTTATAAGGTTTTCAGTGTTCTACGGTACTCTCCTGCCGATAAGAAAGAAATTGATCTGATGAAAGGGGATGTCCTTGAAAGAATTAATGATACTACAATTGACGCTTCGTTGAACAGGGAATTCTATTTTTCACAACCTTCTCTTAATTCTGAACTGGAGTTGACTTTCAGGAGGGGATTAAAGAGGTTTAAAGTAAATATCCATCCTGTATCCAACAGGGAGATCAAGAAATATCTATATGATAAATGGATTGATGTTAATCAGAAAAGGGTAAACAGGAAAAGTGATAATAAGATCGCTTATGTTTATATGAAAGATATGGGTGGTTCAGAGTTGAAGAGTTTTCTGATCGATATGACCACAGAATGGTATAAGAAGGATGCTCTTATCCTGGATCTGAGATATAACCGTGGGGGAAATGTTCACGATGATGTTTTGAAATTTCTGAGCCAGAAGGCTTACACATACTGGAAATACAGGGGAGGCAAATATGGGCCTCAGCCAAATTTTGCACCTTCTTCCAAGCCGATAGTATTGCTCCTCAATCAACAGTCACTCAGTGATGCAGAGATGATGGGGGCCGGTTTCAAAGAGTTGAAACTCGGGAAGATCGTTGGGACTGAAACATACAGGTGGATCATATTCACATCAGGGAAATCGCTGGTTGACGGATCATATTACAGACTTCCTTCGTGGGGATGTTATTCCCTCGATATGAAGGATCTTGAAAAAACAGGTGTGAAACCTGATATTTATATAAAAAATACTCTTAAGGACAGGCTGGAAGGGAAGGATCCCCAATTGGACACAGCAATAGAAATAATCCTGAAACAACTAATAAAATAAACATATCGGGGACGGTTCTAAAAATGTTTATAAACGCAAAAGGAACCGTCCCCGATATGTTTATTATTTGAATTCCGTAAACTTTTTTTTGATTTTTCCGTTTAATATTTTGTCGGGAGGGTCATCATGAGATCATTGCATCCGGTTATTAAAGGGATTACTTTTCTATTGTTTTTTTCACTTATTTTTAATCTTAATTTTGCACAGGAACAGAAGAAGTTGGAGAAAGAGTATCCTCCTGCTAAAAATTTCAATGTTTCAAAGGCTGTGTCAAAGATCAGTATCGATGGTGTCCTTAATGAAGAAGCATGGAAATATCCGGAAAAGATAGGGATAGATTATGAGTGGACCCCCGGTGATGCAACAACTCCTCCTGTAAAAACTGATGTTATGGTAACTTTTGATGAAAAGAATTTTTATATAGCATTTGTCTGCTACGACCCTGATCCGAAGAAGATCCGCGCTCACCTCATGGACATGGATAGTATTAACACATTTATCCAGGATGATCATATAAGCTTTATGCTCGATACATTTAATGATGAGAGGCGCGCCTTCCAGTTTAGAGTAAATCCGCTTGGAGTTCAGGC
>JAGLQR010000364.1 GCA_023136725.1 Candidatus Aminicenantota bacterium | reverse complement strand
GGGAAATAAGGAAGGACAATTACTTCTCCTTTGATCTCCTTCATAACTTCCTCTGCTTCTTTTATGGCTTCTTCCGTATGGCTTGTGCTCTCCATTAGAATGTCAGGTTTAATTCTCTTGACATTGGGAAGAGGTGAATAGGTCTCCTGCGGAACAACAACATCGACATATTCTATTGCATATGCAAGTTCGACCCTCTCTTCAAATGACAATATCGGTTTTTTTTTTTTTTCCATTACTGCTTCATCCGTTAGAATTCCAACGATCAGTTTGCCGTCTTTTCCAGCGATGGATTTAGCATTCTTCATCATCAAGAGGTGTCCCTTATGTACGATATCAAGAACATAGTAAGAATAAACTAATTTCAATTGATTTCTCCTATTAAACTATAAAATTTTATTTATTGCTTTGAACAGATAAATGAAACTGACAAAAATATTCTGATGTGATTTCGTTATCATTCACAATCTCTCATTTTAACAAATAAAAAATATATTTTATAGATTACAGAAAAATTTGTGATAAGTTCGTGAAACATTTTTTGGGGACGGTTCTCTTTTTTGTAGACAACTATCTGTTTTAATGTACACAAAAAAGAGAACCGTCCCTGTTTTTCGTTTCATTTTTGACAAAGAGCAGGAAACAAAATACAATTAAGTGTTTTACAAACCGGAAAATTTTCAATGAAAAATATAGTGATAAAAGGTGCCAGGGAGCACAATCTTCAGAATATTAATATAGAACTTCCGCGGGATAAGTTCATAGTGATAACAGGACTATCCGGGAGTGGTAAATCAACCCTTGCCTTCGATACGATATATGCTGAAGGGCAGCGGAGATATGTAGAATCTTTATCTGCATATGCCAGGCAATTCCTCGGACAGATGAACAAGCCTGATGTAGATTCTATCGAAGGCCTTTCTCCTGCAATATCGATCGAACAGAAAACAACAAGTAAGAATCCGAGGAGTACTGTCGGGACCGTAACTGAAATATATGATTATCTAAGGTTATTGTTCGCAAGGATAGGTACACCTTATTGTCCGGATCACGGGATAAAGATTGAAGCACAATCTCCTGCAAAAATAGCGGAAAAGGCGGGAATTGGGATGAAGGGTATTGTTTCTGTCCTTGCTCCTATTGTCAGGCAGAAGAAAGGGACATATGAGAAATTGATCGAGGACCTGAACAAAGAGGGATATCTCAGAGTTAGGGTCAATGGTGTAATTTTCAGAACGGATGAGAAAATTGAACTGGAAAGATATAAGAAACATGATATTGATGTTGTAATAGACAGAGTTGATCCTCAGGACACTTCGAGGATTACAGAGGCAATAGAGGGAGCTCTGAAACTTTCTGACGGCCTCATTCTGATATCAGATAAAGATGGAATAGATTCTATGTACTCTGCAAAGATGTCCTGTCCGAAATGTGATATCTCATATGAAGAACTTCAGCCCAGAATGTTCTCCTTCAATAGTCCCTTCGGTGCATGTGAGGTATGTCACGGCCTCGGGATAAAAATGGATTTTGACCCTGATCTTATAATAGCCGATAAGAGCAAATCCATTGCAGATGGAGCTCTGACTATTTACAGGAATGCGGTCGATGGCTGGAGGGGACAATATGTTGGTGCGGTTGCAAAACATTTCGGGTTTGATATTTTTACTCCGTTAAAAAACCTGAACGAAAAACAATACAATGCGATTATGTACGGATCTTCGGAAAGAATACGGTTTGAGATGAAGATGAAACAGGGTGATGCAAGCTGGAGTTCAACCGGAAGCTGGGAGGGGTTGATCCCCCAATCGGAAAGGTTATATAAACAGACCGATTCAGATTACAGGAGAAAGGAACTTGAAAAATTTATGCTGATCTCTCCCTGCCCTGCTTGCAAAGGGAAGAGGCTGAAGGATAAAGTCCTCTCTATCCTGGTAGGGAAAAAATCTATAATAGAAGTTACCGAATTGTCTATAAAAAAAACTGTCGAATTTTTTGAAAATATCAAATTATCGGAAAAGAAACTTCTTATAGCAAAACAGGTTCTTAAAGAAATAAAAGAAAGACTTAATTTTCTTGATAAAGTAGGCCTTGGATATCTCTCATTGTCAAGAAATGTAGGGACGATATCAGGAGGAGAAGCACAGAGGATCCGTCTTGCCACACAAATCGGGTCAAACCTGATGGGTGTGCTTTATATACTTGATGAACCTTCTATCGGACTTCATCAAAGAGATAACAATAAGCTGATTGAAACTCTTCACAATCTCAGGGATCTCGGGAATACACTTATTGTAGTAGAGCATGATGAGGATACAATAAAAAAAT
>JAGLQR010000363.1 GCA_023136725.1 Candidatus Aminicenantota bacterium | reverse complement strand
TCAAAGATCTTGTTTCCGGTAAGATGCTCAAGAATGAGATAAAAAACACAACAGGATCAGCAATATGGGCAAATGACAACAAAACTATTTTCTATACAAAGAAAGATAAAACTCTCAGATCATTCAAGATATTTAAACACATACTGGGTGGTGATCCCGGTAAAGATAAATTGATATTCCATGAAACGGATCCGACTTTTTCAGTTTTTGCTTTTAAGACAAAATCAGAAAGGTTTATTATGATCGGGTCGGGAAGCACTCTCACTTCTGAATACCGCTTTATAAATGCCGATTCTCCTGATGATAAGTTTAAAATAATTCATCCTAGAGAGAGAGGAATTGAGTACGATGTTGATCATCTCGGTGAAAATTTTTATATAAAGACCAATTATATGGCAAAAAATTTCAGATTGGTTTCCACTCCGGTAAATAAAACTGAAAAAGAGAACTGGCAGGAGATCATTCCGAACAGAGATGATATTTTCCTCTCGGACTTTGATCTTTTTAAAGACTACCTGGTGGTTAATGAGAGGAAGTACGGACTTAACAGGTTCAGGATCATAAAATGGATTGATAAAAGTGAATATTTTATGGAATTCGGAGAGGAGGCATATTCTGCCTACCTCGGGAAAAATTATGATTATGATACTGTGATCCTGAGGTATAAATATTCATCGATGACCACTCCGGATTCAGAATTTGATTTTGATATGGTAACCAGGGAGAGGAAACTTCTTAAACAGGAGAAGATCCTGGGGGGATTTGATCCTGCAAATTACAAAACAAAAAGATATTTTGCTACTGCCAGGGACGATATGAAAATCCCAATTTCACTTGTTTATAGAAAAGATAAGTTCAAAAAAGGGAAAAACCCTCTTTATGTATATGCATATGGTTCATATGGAGCAAGTATGAGTGCAAGCTTCCGTTCATATAGATTGAGTCTTCTTGACCGTGGATTTGTTTATGCCGTAGCTCATGTAAGGGGCGGACAGGAGATGGGGCGTCACTGGTATGAGGACGGGAAACTTCTGAAGAAAAAGAATACATTTACAGATTTTATCGATTGTACTCAATTCCTGATCGATGAGAAATATGGGGATCCTTCAAAGGTTTTTGCTATGGGAGGAAGTGCAGGAGGGCTTCTCATGGGAGCAATTGCAAATATGAGGCCGGATCTGTTCAAAGGCATTATTGCACATGTCCCATGGGTTGATGTTGTTACAACAATGCTTGATGACACAATACCTTTGACTACTTCAGAATATGATGAATGGGGAAATCCTAATGAAAAGAAATATTATGATTATATGCTCTCCTATTCACCATATGATCATGTAGAGCGGAAGGATTATTCAGCAATGCTTGTAACCACCGGGCTTCATGATTCCCAGGTACAGTATTGGGAACCGGCAAAATGGGTGGCAAAACTGAGGTATAAAAAAACAGATAATAATCCTCTTTACCTTAATATTAATATGGATGCAGGGCATGGCGGAGCTTCCGGAAGATTCAGACGATATAAAGAGACAGCTCTTGAATATGCATTCATATTTGATCTTCTTGGAATGGATAAATAATAAGATTATCTTTTCTGCCTGGCAAGGGAAGCGAATATTCCCAGAAAACAGAGAAAGGCAAAGATAGAAAAAGATATTTTTACAGATTTTAAAAGGCTTGCCACATTCTCAGGCCCGATCTTTGCCTGGCCGATAAAAAGAGCGAACAGCATCATTACTATACCCATACTGAACATCTGTCCGACGAGCCTCATGGTTCCGAGGGTCCCAGATGCGATACCCAGGTCTCTTTTCTGAACTGAGCTCATTATTGCGTTTGAGTTCGGCGACGAGAAGAGAGCAAAACCAGCACCCAGCATTATAAGTACTCCTATTATAAACAGGACAGATGTATCCTTTGAAATGAAACTGAGAATAAAGAGGCCGAGTGTTGAGATCGCCATCCCGATCGATGCTACCTTCCCGGGGTCGATCCTGTCTGAAAGTCTGCCTGCTGATGGAGAAAACACCGCCATGATTATCGGCTGGACAACGAGTATGAATCCGGCTTCTTTCGGACTGAATCCTTTTGCATATTGCAGATAGAAACTTAAAAGAAAAGCAACGGCAAATGTGGCGCAATAATTTATAAGTGCCGCAAGATTAGAATACCTGAAGATCGTATTCTTCCTGAACAGGCGAATATTCAGGAGTGGAAAATCAATTCTTAATTCCCAGTAAATAAAAGCAATTAAAAACAACAATCCGGAGAGAAAAATAACCAGCCCTGCCATGCTGTTCAGTTTAGGGAAACCATACATTATAAGAACCAGTG
>JAGLQR010000362.1 GCA_023136725.1 Candidatus Aminicenantota bacterium | reverse complement strand
TCAAATGAGTTCATCTATTTCAATTTCTGATCAAAAATGAAGAGAAAAATATATTTGATCCTCCTATTAATACTTTTCTTTTTTGTTTTTGACCGGGGAGCGGCTCTGATTTTCAGGGAGATCAATTTTTCATTTTATTCAAATACAACTTTAAAAAAGAACATATTCGGGAAAAGTGAAGTGATGAAAAAGGGGTTTTATGACTCTCTGATATTCGGCACATCCAGAACGCTCAACTCGATCCATCCTCTATATCTTCATAAATATCTTGGATTCAAGGCTTATAAGGTGGCCAAGCAGGATCGGTATCCCGAGTATTATTACCTTCTTTATAAAAGATTTAAAGATTCTTTCGGGAAGCCAAAATATTTGTTTTACGGTGTTGACTATTTCATGTTCAAAATGAGAACCTCAAAAATACCATTGATGTCAGTGTCAAAAAAGAAAAAAAAGATCAGAAAGATTAATTTCAAAAAATTATTAAAAAGAAACCCGGGAGCACTCAATTATATCTCTATACTGTACAGATCAAAAAATAAGATAGACAAAACATTTGATGATATTCTTTACAAATTATCTCTTGATTGGGACAGCTCTGATGTAAAGAATTTAAATTCAGCCGGTATTAGCAATTATAAAGGAAAAAAAACAGTAATAGCCTCTGAATTCAGGACTAAACCAAATTCATGGGAAAAATCATTTTATACAAATTCAGACAATGGCGAAGGAGAATCTTTGAAGCTTTTGTTTGATGAACTTGAAAGAGATGGAGTAAAGGTTTTTCTGATCGGGATACCGGACTTTATCGGAACTTACGAAACTAATGTTCAAAAAGATCTGTTTACTACTGATATGAGGAGTCTTATAAAGAGCAGAAGAGGGTTCTGGTTCCTTGACTACAACCACCTCGATAAATTTGATCTTAATAATGGCGATAATTTCAAGGATGGGAGATATGGACATGAGAATTCTCATTTGTCTTATTATGGGTCAATACCATTCAATAAAATGCTTGCAGATGATATAGCAAAGATAATAAAGAGTGCAGGTGATTAATATCTTGACCGGATCTTATATTCCAAACTCTTTGAGGTGATCAAGCAGTATCTTTCCCGTGAGATTTTTAAAATATTTTTTTAATGATTCTTTTTGAGTTTTAAGAATCTTTTCCCTAAGCCCTTTGTCTGAAACGATCTTATCAATGAGAGCTGCAGTATTGAGGAATTCTTTTTTATTGAGAAGGATCCCTCCCTTGTTCATTGTTTCCTTTACCGCACCCTCATTATAGGCAATCACAGGTATGTTGAGGAAAAATCCTTCCGGAACCGGAGCGCAAAATCCCTCATGTTCGCTCATGTGCAGATAGATGTCAGCTAACTTAAAATATGAGATCAGTTCATCTTCAGGAATATGTCCGGTGAAATGGATGTTCTTTACTTTAAATTTGTCCACCATATTGAGTAAAGCTGAATAATACCTTTCAAATCCTCTGTTCTCCCCGACGATGAAGAGCCTCGAATTCTTATTGAAATATTTGTTGTAGAGGTGGAATATTCTGATGACATTCTCAACTTTCTTGTTGGGGATTATCCTTCCCACATACAGAATATTGGTCTTCCCGTCACTGAACATATCATTGAAAACCGGGATAGCGGGAGCATTGAATTTTTCAAAGTTCATAACCAGAGGAAGTACACCGGTCTCTTTAAATCCAGCCTCTTTCAATTCACTCTCATTGTATTCGGAATCGCCGAGAGCCAGGTCTACTTTATCACTCAGGCTCTTTAACTCCACCCTCCCTTTGTAGCAATCTTTTGCAAGGATCCTGTGGTAGTCCAGGAAAAAATGATGAGGGGTTATATTATGGTAGATTATAACTTTTTTATCGGGAATTCTGAGAAATTTCTTTGTTATTTTCGACCCGATCGAAAAGTGGTATATGACAATATTTTCTTCGGATGAATATTTATCATATTCAAGATAATTGATAACCTGATCGGAATATTTAGGATGGTAGAAAAGGACAAAAATATCTGATTCATAACCTTTTTCCCTTAAATAATTTCTGATCTCAAGTGCTTCATTGCCGATCGCATCCCCGTAAGAATATGAAGTGAGAAACTGGTGGATCGCCATTATTGATATAGCTTTTTCTCGATTGCTCTTTCCCTGTTCTCAAGAAACTCCATCTTATCTTCCAACACCTTAATCTTTGTTTTGAGGAGTTCTTCTTCAATTTTCAGTTTTGAAAGTTCTACTATCAGGTTGTTTGATGTGTTATGAAGCAGTTTAATATATTCGATCCCGGCGGCGAATTGGTGAATGTATTTCCTGTCCA
>JAGLQR010000361.1 GCA_023136725.1 Candidatus Aminicenantota bacterium | reverse complement strand
ATCCTGAATCAGGAAGATCAGCATTATTGGATTTGACATCCGGATAGGCTATAAGATCAATTTGTTCAAGTCCCAGTGAGCCGGCAGCATCTTTTAGTTCATCATACCAGTTTTTGCAAATCTCACGCCTTTTCTGCCAGTCACTATTATCTTGACTGTCATTCCGGGGGATATCTACAAGAATTCCCATCTTCCTGTCATCATCAAATCTGGGAAATACAGAACTGATAAGTGCGATTAATTCATCACCGGATAATTTTTCCATGATTTCTCCTGAATTGATTTATAGTTTAATTGTTTTGGAAAGTCAATCCGCAAGTCAGGAAAGTTAATGATAGCGGTCTTGACAGCGGATTTTGAATTTGATAGAATTAGAAATTGGTTATATTCAAACAGGAGAGTTTAATGATCCAGTTTATTGAGTTATCAAAGAATTATGGAGATGTAAAAGCATTGAAGAATGTTTCGTTTGAAGTAAAAAAAGGTGAAATATTAGGTTTGTTAGGCCCGAATGGTGCCGGGAAAACTACTACATACAGAATATTGACAGGTTATCTAAAGCCGACCTCAGGAACGATAAAAGTGAAAGATTATGATGTTAATGAAGATATCGTTGAAATAAAAAAAATGATCGGATATCTTCCGGAATCAGCACCTATCTATAAAGATATGCTGGTTTATGATTATCTCAATTATATTGCAGATATCAGAAAGGTTAGTAGAAGCAGGAAACTTTCACACATAAAAGAGCTTGCAGATATATGCAGGCTAAATGACGTTATGCATAAAACGATCAGTGAGCTTTCAAAAGGATACAGACAGAGGGTAGGGATAGCTCATGCCTTAATGGGGGAGCCGGATATTCTGGTCCTTGATGAGCCGACATCCGGACTCGATCCGAATCAGATCGTAGAGACAAGAGATATAATCAGGAGGATCGGTAAGGAAAAGACCATAATTTTTTCAACTCACATACTCAGTGAGGCCGAAGCAACCTGTGACAGGGTAGTGATAATGGATGAAGGGGAAATTAAGGCAAATGATACTATTGAGAATTTAAAAAAATCAACCAATGAAGATAAATTTGAAAATATTTTCAGAATGATCACAAGAGGGAGCTGATAATGGAAAATATAAAGCACATTTTTAAAAAAGAATTCAAAAGTTATTTTGTTACTCCAATTGCATATATTGTGATCTCACTTTTTCTCCTTGTTATAGGATGGCTATTCTTCTCAACATTCTTTTTAAACAGGCAGGCAAGCATGATGCGATTCTTTTCTCTGCTTCCGATAACTTTCTCATTTATTGTTCCTGCCTTAACAATGAGACTTTTTTCTGAAGAATTGAATATAGGAACATACGAAATTCTCCTTACTCTACCTGTAAAATTCAGAGATATAATATTGGGGAAATTTTTTGCTGCCGTTTCATTTATAGCAATTATGCTCCTCCCTACACTTATTTACGCTGTATCTATCTCTTTTGTGGGGGAACTTGACTGGGGGCCGGTGATAGGAGGATATACAGGAGCGATACTACTTGGCGCAGCTTTCAGTGCCATCGGTATATTTGCCTCATCACTTACCAAAAATCAGGTTATTGCATTTATAACCGGAATGACGATCTGTTTTTCTCTTACATTGTTGACAGATTTCCTCCTCTATTTTATTCCTAATACATTAATAGGATTTTTCCAGTATTTCAGTGCAAATTTCCATTTTCAAAATATATCAAAAGGGCTGATAGACAGCAGGGATATTTTGTATTTTATAACTATTTCCTTCATTGCTTTATATGCAGCGAACCTTGTTATGAAAGAGAAGAAATAGGAGAAAGAAAATGAATGATAATAAAAATAAATATTACAAATTCGGATTATACCTGGTAATGCTTTTATTGATAAACGTTGCAGCGGGAAGCATGTACTACAGGGTAGATCTGACCTCGAACGGACTTTATTCTCTTTCAGATGCTTCTGAAGATGCTGTCAACTCATTAACTGAACCTTTAACGATCAATGTTTTTTTCTCCAGAAATCTCCCTTCTCCATACAATAATGTTGAGAGGTATCTTCATGATATTCTTGAAGAATATGAGATCCACTCGAACAAGAATCTCAGCTTCAGGTTTTATGATGTAAATGCAAAAGAGGGCGATCTTAGCGAGCAAGCTGAAGAAAACAGGAAAATTGCCAACAGTTATGGGATCTATCCTGTGAATGTTCAGAAAATAGAACAGGATGAAGCAAAGATCCAGAAAGCTTACATGGGTATGGTCTTTATACATGGAGATATTGTCGAAAAGATCCCGGCCGTAATTTCAACAGAAGATCTTGAAT
>JAGLQR010000360.1 GCA_023136725.1 Candidatus Aminicenantota bacterium | reverse complement strand
TTTGTACCCGTCTTTCAAGCATTCATAGTCAACCATTTCAAAGGTATCCCTTTCACACTTGAACAGGTAAACCCGGTTCCCTTCATTTTTAAATTCAGGAGAAATTATATCTTTTACATCTGCTGTCTCTACTGCAAAAGTGATCAGAGTGGGAGGAACATTTAATTCCATAAATGATCCGGACATACTGTCCTTCCCACCTATAGCAGCAATTCCGAAATGGCGGTGGGCTGTGAAAGCACCTGTAAGAGCTGAAAATGGTTTCCCCCATTTAGCCGGGTCTTTACCGATTTTTTCAAAATATTCCTGCAAAGATGTCCTTATTCTTGAAAAATCCCCTCCGGTGGCAACTATTTTTGATATCGCCTCAACAACAGAATAATAAGCTCCGTGAAACGGACTCCAGGATGATATCCTGGGATTGAATCCGAAACTCATAAGTGTCGCTGTCGTTGTCTCTCCGTTCAATACGGGAACCTTTGCTGCCATCGCATCAATATCTGTAAGCTCGTATCTCCCTCCCAGCGGCATCAATACAGTGCCTGCACCTATTGAACTGTCAAACCTCTCGGTCAGCCCTTTCTGACTTCCCCGGTTGAGCCCTGACAGCATGTTGATCCATGCTCCTTTGAAAGATCCGTTTTTCGATCTCATATCATATTTTGTAAAATAATTATCTTTTTCTTCAGGTGGATCAACTAAAACAGATGAGAACTGCCTGACACCATTGGAATCAAGAAATTTCCTGCCTATATCAACGATAAGATCTCCTCTCCAATACATCCTCAATCTGTTATCATCAGTCACTTCCGCTATCTGCACAGCAATAAGATTCTCATCCCCGGCAAATTTAAGTGCCTTTTTAACATCCTCACTTTTTATGACTACCGCCATCCTCTCCTGAGATTCTGAAAGCGCCAGTTCTGTACCGTCCAGCCCCTCATATTTTTTCGGAACTTTATCGAGGTCTATCCTTAAACCCGGAGCCAGTTCACCGATCGCGACAGAAACTCCTCCGGCACCGAAATCATTTGATTTCTTTATGAGCCTGGTAAAATCAGGTTCACGAAACAACCGCTGCAGCTTCCTCTCTTCCGGAGGATTTCCTTTCTGCACTTCCGCTCCGGCCGTAATGATCGAATTTTCATCATGTTCCTTCGACGATCCTGTAGCACCGCCGATACCGTCTCTTCCTGTTTTCCCCCCTATCAGAAGGATCACATCCCCTTTTTCAGGTTCCTCCCTGACAACATTCTTTTTCGGAACTGCACCTATTACAGCTCCGACCTCCATCCTCTTAGCGATATAGCCTTCATCATATATTTCAAATACTTTTCCTGTTGCCAGCCCTATCTGATTCCCGTATGAACTATATCCCCTGGCAGCTTCAGTAGTGATCTTTCTCTGAGGTAATTTCCCCGGTATTGTTTCAGAAACACTTTTCCTTGGATCTCCGGAACCTGTAACCCTCATCGCCTGATAAACATATGATCTTCCGGAAAGGGGATCACGAATAGCACCTCCGAGACAGGTCGCAGCACCTCCGAATGGTTCTATTTCCGTGGGATGATTGTGTGTCTCATTTTTGAACATTATGAGCCATTTTTCTTTATTACCATCTACAATAACATCTCTTTCAATACTGCAGGCATTTATTTCACCGGAGATCTCCATATCATCCAGCAATCCTTCCGCCCGGAGTTCTTTCATACTCAAAGTTGCGATAGACATCAATGTAAGCTCTTTATCCCTACCGCTATAGACCCTGTTAAAAGATTCAAGTAAGGCTCTATAACCACTCTTTAAAGGTTCATTAAAATGACCCTGTATAATGTTCACATTTTCTATCCCGGTCTCGAAAGTTGTATGTCTGCAATGGTCAGACCAGTATGTGTCAAGGATCTTTATTTCTGTTATTGTCGGATCTCTCTTCTCTTCATTTGAAAAATAATCCCTGGTAAAAACAATATCGTCAAGAGACATTGCCAGTCCATTGTCCTTTCTGAACTCATCAAGTTCAACTTCACTCATTCGTCTGAATGAATCAACGGTTTTTATACTATCCGGTTTACTGAATACACGTTCCAGGCTTTCAGGTTTTTCAAATGCTGCTTCCCTGGAATCAACAGGGTTTATCAGATATTTTTTTATTTTTTGTAATTCTTCATTAGCCAGAATACCAGCGAACACATATATCCTTGCTGTCAGGACAATAGGCCTCTCCTGAAGAGTTATTATCTGGACAGCTTGTGATGCAGAGTCTCCCCTCTGATCATATTGGCCTGGAAGATATTCAACTCCCAGCGCAAATTCATCCTCTTTGAGTTCAAGTTTTTCAAAATGGACAATATCGACCGGGGG
>JAGLQR010000036.1 GCA_023136725.1 Candidatus Aminicenantota bacterium | reverse complement strand
CCCAAAATTATAATAAAACTGCTCAGGTCAGGTAAACTTTTCAAAGCGGCTCTAAGGAGAAGAAAGGTAATAAAGAACAATGAATGAAATTTTATATTTACTCTCATTTATTCTTGCATTTTTACTTTCCGTATATGGCACTCCGGTAGCAAAAAAAGTTGCCTACAGGTATAACCTCCTTGATGTTCCTGACAATAAACTTAAGACACAGAAAAATCCGGTACCCTATATGGGAGGGATTATTGTCTATTTCGCTTTTATATCTCCTGTGGGGCTCCTTTTCCCGCTTAGCCGGGAGTTATTGGGTATATTGTTTGCAAGCTCAATTCTACTTATAGTTGGTTTGTTTGATGATCTGAAGGCTCTTACTCCCGGGATAAAATTCCTGTTTCAACTTGTTGCAGTATTCATTCTTTTGAAAAGCGGGATTTATATAGATCTGACATTCCTTCCCGGATGGGTGAATTATACGATCTCATTTATCTGGATGTTGTCTATTATCAATGCATTTAATATCATTGATATTCTGGATGGGATGGCCGCCTCTGTTGCATCTATTTCGCTGATCACTATTTTTATTATTTCACTTTATAATACCAATTATCTGATCTCGGTAATTTCAATAAGCCTGGCGGCTTCCCTTCTCGGTTTTCTGAAATTCAATTGGGAACCGGCCGGGATATATCTCGGTGATGCAGGCAGTATGGTTGTAGGGCTTATTATTGCGGCATTATCGGTGATGGGAGAATACACCAAATATAATGATGCGGCTTTTATTTCCGGGATGCTTGTCCTGTCTGTGCCTGTTTTTGATATGGTTTATGTGATAATCCTCAGGTTGCTGAAAGGCAGATCCCCATTCTTCGGGAGCCCGGATCATTTCGCGTTAAGAATAAGGAAAAAATGGAATTTATCTGTTGCAAAAACAGTCTCAATAATTATCGCAATTCAGTTGATCGTTTCAGGAATTGTTGTTATTAACTTCTATATGACTCCCCTTGTAACCCTGGTATCAACATTAATAATATTTTTGTTCTTTACACTTTTGGGAATTTCTCTTTCAAGAGTAAAAATGGAATGATCTTTATAATAGGTGCTGGAATATCGGGTCTTAGTGTTGCTGACAACCTTAAGAAGGATTTCACAATTCTTGAGAAAAATGATTATCCAGGAGGACTTGCAACCCAGTACAGATCAGGAGAATATTGGTTCGATTTCAGCGGCCATTATTTTCACTTTGCCGATAAGGTGAATGTTAAAAAGTATGTCGAGCAGTTTTCTCATTTCAAAGAGTATAAAAGGGACAGCCGGATATACATGTTCGGAAAATTGATCCCTTTTCCGGTACAATATCATTTGTCATATTTCCCCGAAAAGACCCGGCGGAAAATATTTGAAGAGATGAAGAGGAGAACTGAAGCGGATCATGACAATCTGAAAGATTCACTTGTCGGGAACTTCGGAAAAACCCTTTATGATATGTTCTTCGGCCCGTTCATGACCAAATATTATGGCAGAGACCTGTCTGATATTATTCCGGCAATGGACAGAGGCAGTATTCCGGTTCCTGATTTGAAAAGTGTGGAGGAGGGACTCTCCGGAAAAAATTTTTCTGATAAAGGCTACAATCCGGTATTTTATTATCCCGAAGATAATCTCAGAACATTTATAGGGAATATTGAAAAAAATCTGTCAGGAAAGATCAAATATAATGAGACTGTTTTGGAGGTCGACCTCAAAGAGAGAAAGATCAAAACAGATAAGGGAGAATATTTTTTCTCGAAAATTGTCAACACAATGCCATTGAAAGGACTTGTTGATATACTTTCCCCATGTCCTGAATGGGCAGATGGCGCAGATAAGCTGGAATCTGTTTCAACTCTGGTTGTAAATCTGGTTCTCCGCGAAAAAAGGGAAAATTTCCATTGGGTATACCTTCCCGAGGGACCTTCCCGATTTTACAGAGCCGGTTACTATCCGGGGCATCCGGATACGGCCTGTTACCTGGAAAGGTCACTGAATGAAGGCGAAAGTCATGATATTGAAGAAGTGAGAACAGAGGCGGTAACAATTCTTAAAAAACTGAATATGATCGTTTCGGAAGCGGAGATCGAACATATGGATATAAGAGTGATTCCCGGATCATATATAATTTTCAACAGAGAATGGAAAAAGATTGTTCCCGGTATGCTTGAAAAGCTCAAGGAGAATAATGTTTACTCGATCGGAAGGTATGGTTCCTGGAATTATTCTTCCATGAGCAATGATATAAAAAGCGGGATTGGAACAGCGGATCTTCTGAACGGGGATCAATGAAAAAAATAAAGGTCATACATTTAATAACCAAACTTGAGCTCGGAGGAGCTCAACGGAATACAATTTTTACCTGTGAAAATCTTGACCGTGAAAAATTTGAAGTATACCTGATGGCAGGTGTTGGCGGGATCCTCACTCCCGACATTGATAAAATGAAAAAGGGTGGTAATGAGAGCGAAGAGAAGTTCATTTTTGTAAAGGACCTGATCCGGGAGATAAACCCGGGCAGAGACTTGAAAGCATACAGGTACTTAAAAAGTGAATTTAAAAGGATTAAACCGGATATTGTACACACTCACTCATCAAAAGCAGGAATAATCGGCAGGATCGCTGCAAAGAGAGCAGGAGTTCCTGTAGTAATACATTCGGTACACGGTTTCTCTTTTTCTCCTTTCCAGCCATTCTTAAAACGAAGTATATACAGGATGATCGAAAAGTTTGTGTCCCGCTTTACAGATCATTTTATCTTTGTTTCTGAGGGGGATATTGTTTCTGCAAAGAAACTAAAACTTATGAATAGAGCATCATTCTCTCTTATCCGAAGCGGTTTTGATTTCAAAAGGTTTAAAAATCCGGGAATTGGGCATGTTGCAGCAAGGGAGAAATATAATATCAGCAAAGATGATTTTGTGTGTGGCGTGATCGCACCATTTAAACCTCAGAAGGGGTTGATTGATCTCATCAGGATAGCTTCACTGGTTTTAGAGAGAGATAAAAATATTATATTTTTTATTGCCGGGGATGGTGATTTAAGAGGCCTGATCGAATCGAAATTGAAAAATGCAGGAATTATGGACAGGTTCAGAATGCCGGGGTTTATCAACGATATAGAGAGTGTTATCCCTTTTTTTGATATCGGTGTCTCAACAGCATTATGGGAAGGCCTCCCCCAAAGCCTGGTGCAATTGAGGCTCATGAAGAAGGCTGTCGTCGTTACTGATATTCCCGGGAACAATGAAATAATAAAGAATAATGTTAACGGGCATACTGTAAAAGTGAACAATATTAAGGAATTCGGGGATAAGATCCTCTTCCTGAAAAATAATAGTGATAACCGGAATATTCTTGCTTCCCACAAAGATGATCTCGACAGCTGGGATGGAGAGGTGATGGTAAAGTCTCAGGAGGATCTATATTTCTCCCTGACGGAGAGTGAGAGGTTTGGCTGAGTCTCATTCTGCAAGAAACCTTATTAAAGTTTGTTTTAGATAGAAGAGCATATGACTATCAAAAAAAATGGAATGGAATTTTCGGATGATGATGTTATCCGGTCTGTAAAAAGGGGAAATACAGCAAATTTTGAAGTTCTTGTTAACAGATATAAAAGCCGGATAGTTAATTTTGTCTACAGAATGATCGGGGATTATGACGAATCTCAGAATATTGCTCAGGAAGTGTTCTTTCAGATATACCGGAAGATAGGAAAGTACAAAGAGAATAGTACTTTCCAGTCATTTATTTATACCATTGCAAGAAATATTACATTAAATTATCTGAAAAAGATGAACAGGGTAACTTTTTTTTCTCGACTTTCCGAAAAAGGAGAGGGGGAATATATTCCGGCCGGAGATGTTACTCCTGCTGAAAAGATGCAGAAAGAGGAGAGGGAAAAGATTGTGACGAGAGGGCTGGAAAATCTGATCATTAATCAGAGGCTTGCCCTCATCCTGAAGATATATCTCAGATTTTCTTATAAAAAAATAGCTGACGTAACCGGATGGTCACAACCTAAGATAGAAACCCTAATATCCAGGGGGAAAGTAAATTTAAAAAATTATGTTCGCCTGCAAGAAAAAGGGGGCAAAGATGTTTAATAAGAGAGAGAATAAAATGAAGTGCAGAGAAGTGAACCGATTACTAAGCCGGTACCAGGATTATGAATTGGAAGAACATCTGGGGGGCAGTGTGAAGGAACACCTCTCGGCTTGTGAAAACTGCAGAATGGAATTGGATGAACTTAACAGGATAAGCCGGGATATCGCGGGGATCCGGGATGTCGATCCAACGGAAAATTTCACAACAGAAGTAATGTCTCTGGTAAAAGAGCATAAAGAGAAGAAGTTTGCCGGAAAGTTTGCTTATATTTATTCTTTCGTTTTCGCATTGTTTTTCATCTTCGGGGTCCTGATAGATCCCTACCCTTCAGGTGGTAGTTCAGAAGAGATCGGCAAACTGGAGCTCTCTTCAGTTCTTCTCGATGGCCAGAAATTTACTTCTGATGATAATCACAGCTCTGTTATTATAGAGCTGGCCGGAGGAAAAGATGAAAAAGGAATTTATTAAAATAGTATTGGTAGCATCGCTTGCCCTGAACCTAGCATTTATAAGTGCCGGGATCTACCGTTTAGCAAAGATCGGTAAAAATGTTGAAACTCAGGGATCTACCCCTGGCGGCCGGTATGAACTGAGTATAGATCAACAGAAAAAACTGGATGAAGTTGTAAAGAACTTCAGAATAAGGCTTGTAGAGAATAAAAGTGAGGTTCTTGAAAAAAGGATAGATATAGTTGAACTTCTGGGTGATCCCGATTTTAAAACGGAAACTCTGGAAGAGAAGCTTTTAGAATTGAACGATATTGAAGGGGAGTTGAACTATGAATTTGTTTCCACATTGCTGGAAATAAGTATAGTACTTGATCGCGGGCAATGGCTGACTTTCCTTTACAATCTGAGTAAAGGGTGGTTCTTTTCCAGCTCGAATAAATAGCTCCTGCCTAATCCGTTTGTTGACTTTGACCTGATCATAAAATAAAATCTCTTTATGGCAAGACCAGAATTGTTATGGTATATCTTAAGCATAAAGCCGAAGCAGGAGCAGAGTGTAATAAAAAACCTGAATATTATGGGCGTTGAATCATATCTCCCGCTTTACAAGAAAAAAAAGAAAGTTAAAAAAGAGAAAACCGATGTGATCGTCCCGCTTTTCCCGGGTTATCTTTTCTGCAGATTCGATTTTGATGATCATTATCAGAAGATAAGATATACAAGAGGCGTAAAAAAAGTTCTCGGAAATAAGCAATCGCTATGGATCATTGACAAAGATAAGGTCGAAGATATAAAAAAGAGGGAAGAGGACGGCCTGGTAATAATGAAAAAAGTAGAAGAAAATTTCAAACCGGGCATGAACATTATTGTTGATGAAGGTGATTTTGACGGCTGGGAGGGAATATTCCACGAAGACCTGCCGGACGAAAAAAGAGCTGTTATCCTCCTCACAAATGTGAACTTCACAACTAAATTAACCCTCCCGAAAGAATACCTCAAATCCCTTTAAAAATATTTTTGAGTTGAACGACATTATTTGTCGTACCCCTGCAAATATAATAGATGCAGGAGGGAAGATGAATCATAAGTATGAGCTAAGTAAGGTTTCAGTTGACTATTTAGAGGAGAATGGAAATTTTGTTATCGGGGACCTTGATACCCCGAGTTTCATCAGAAAAGAATTCAATCTGATCTATAGAGAAAGCAAGAGTAAAAAAATATCCGGAACGGTTCCCGGACCTGTAACAAAGCTTTTCAACGTACTCTTCGGAGATGAAGAAATCAGCTTTGCCTGACATTTTTTGTATCTTTATCATAATCCTGATTTTGTGTTACCATAGCTGTCTATGGACTTAACTGAAATCGATCTGAATTCCGCTGACCTGCACATCCACACCATTGCATCCGACGGAGAAATGAGAGCGGAAGAGATAATAGAAGCATCGGAGAAGAGTGGATTAAAAACCATTTCGATCACTGATCATGATGGTGTCGGTGCTTATTCCGGCGGGGCTGCCGCACTGCAGGAGAGTGCCGGCCGGAGAGGGTTGGACCTTATTACTGGAATAGAACTGGACAGTGAGTATATGGGAGTTGAGATACATATTCTCGGTTATGGAATTGACGTGACACATCCTGTTCTGCGTGAACATCTTTCGGAGGTCCAGTCACTCAGGAAAAAAAGGATCAGGGAAATAATGGAGAAGGTCAATCTTAATCTTGGTGAAAAAGTTCTTACAGATGAGATGATCTTCCCCCCGGGGCGGGAAACTTTGATGAAACCCCATATAGTCAGAGAACTGCTGAAAAATAATACTTTTAATAAATATAAAGATGCTTCAAAATGGATCTCAGAAAAATGTAAATCAGAGACAATAGTACCCAAGCTGTCTCCTGAAGTAATAATCCCTATCATATTGAACGCAGGTGGAACTCCCGTCCTTGCACACCCTGCATATTATCTCGGTATAAACGGAATAGAACTTGATAAAATAATAGTGGAACTTTCTGCACTTGGCCTTAAAGGTGTGGAAGTATTCTATGATTACCATGGACTCTCTCCTTCTATGTTCAGCAAGAAAGATTATCCGGGATTGATCTCCACGATAAGTAATACCACAGAAAAATACGGCCTGTTTGCCACAAGAGGGAGTGATTCACACACCCTTGAAGAATTAACAGACAGGAACCCTCCCGAGCTGATCCTGTGAAGAAACTGCTGCTCCATATCTGTTGTGCCCCATGCGCGGTTTATGTATTTAAAAAGCTGAAAGAAGAATATGATGTAACCGGATTTTTTTACAATCCCAATATACACCCAAAACGAGAGTATGAAATGAGAGTTGAGGAATCAAAGAAGATCTCAGAGAAGCTTGGCTGGGAAACCATAATCTCAGAATATGATGTTAAAGAGTGGTTCCGGCTTGTAAAAGGGCATGGAAATGATCCGGAGAGGGGAGACAGATGCACGATCTGCTTTGAAATGAGATTTGAAAAGGTATTTAAATATGCTACAGAGAATGGATTTGATATTGTTGCATCCACCCTTTCGATCAGTCCATATAAAAACACCGCCCAGATTAACGAATCCGGGTATCGGATGAGTGAGAAGTATAATGTAGCTTTTCTTCCGGAAAATTTCAAAAAAAAGGACGGATTCAACATAGGGAAAAAAATGAGTATCGAGCATGACATCGTTCATCAGAATTATTGCGGTTGTGTTTATTCCAGACGTGACCGCAATGTCAAACTTAAAAAATAGAGGCTATTTTTCCGAGATCCTTTTCCTGAGGACCTGAAATACTCCTTTGGTTGCGGAGAATTCCTTGTAGATCTCCTTTAACTGATCAACGTGACTGATCTCAAAAGATATCTTGATCTTACTTGAGTTCTGAGTGATCGCTTCATTCTCTATCTTTTTAATGTTCGACTCATGTTTTGCAGTTATATTCGATATCAAACTGAGCATACCCGGCTTGTCTGAAACAATGATATCGTATTTTACAAGTTGTGAAAATTCTGCCTCTTCGTTCCACTCTACCTTCTTAATTCTATCCTGCATTACATTCCTAAGGCTTGAACAGTTTTCACGATGAATTACAAGCCCCCTCTTCAATGTGATAAAGCCTTTTATTTTTTCTCCCTTGATAGGGTTACAGCATTTTGCAAATTTAACATCAATATCCTGATATCCATCCACCCTGATCATTCTATATAATTGATCTCTCTTCTTTGATCTCACTTTTTTAGGTGTTATCTCGAAGGCTTCCACTTCATTGAAGATTACTCCCAGGGTTTTTTTGTCAAGTACTTTCTTATTGGATCCTATATCCCGGAAAAATGTTTCAATCTCATTGTAGTGAATTTTCCTCAGGCGATCCCTGAATTCATTATCATCTATCCTGATTTTATATTTCTTCTTGTATTCCCTCAGGATCTTGCTCCACAATCTTTTCCCTTTTTCAATGTTCTTTTTGTTCTCCTCCTGTTGAAGGAAGGTCAATATCTTTTTTCGTGCTTTACTGGTGGCGGTATGTTTAAGCCAGCCAAGTGAAGGAGAAGCATTTTTTCTGGTTACAATTTCTACAACATCTCCGGAGTTAAGAGTCTTTTTTATTGATACCATATGTTCATTTACTATGGCTCCGTAACACTTGTCCCCGATCTCAGTATGAATAGCATAGGCAAAATCAATTGCTGTGGATCCGATCTTAAGATTGACCACTTTCCCTTTGGGTGTGAAAACATATATCTCTTTCACAATAAGATCCCCTTTTAGAAGGTTCAAAAACTCTTCCGGGTCCGGGTTTTCCTTGTGAGCATCAATCATCTCTCGGAACCAGTTCAGCCTCTGGTCATTTTCAAGGAATGATATTCCCTCTTTATATTTCCAATGTGCGGCAATCCCTTCTTCTGCAATCTTATGCATTTCTTTAGTCCGGACCTGGATTTCATACTTGATCCCGTCTCCGGAAATGATTGTTGTATGTATAGACTGATAGCCGTTATTTCTCGGATGAGCAATAAAATCACGCCATCTTCCCGGCAGAGGAGTGTATCTTTGATGTACCTCTCCAATTACCACATAGCAGTCTGCTACCGACTTTGTTACAACGCGAAGGGCAAGAAGATCATAAACCTTCTCAATATCTATATTCTGCTTTTTTAATTTTTTGTAAATTGAAAATTTTCTTTTGATCCTGTACTCAATATCTCCTGAAATCCCCAGCTCTCTCAGATTTTTTTTTAGTTCTTTCCTGAATTTCTCAAGTTTCTGATTCGCCCACTCTTCCCTTACTCCGATTTCCCGTGTGATCTTATCGTATTCTTCCGGGCATGAGTATTGGAATGAAATATCTTCGAGTGTTACTTTTATTTTTCCCATTCCGAGTCGTGCCGCTATCGGTGCGTATATATCAAGGGTTTCTCTCGCGATCCTCTTCCTTTTTTCTTCCTTAAGTGCACCGAGAGTGAGGATGTTATGAAGCCTGTCAGCCAGCTTGATAAGGATCACCCTGACATCTCCAGTCATAGCAATTATGATCTTTTTAAGTGTTTCTGCTTGTGCATTTTCAGCATCGAGGTCAGATATTTTACTGATTTTTGTTACGCCCCAGACAATTCCCCCTACCTCTTTACCGAATAAAGAGTTTATATCCTCAATTGTATAATCAGTATCTTCAACAACGTCGTGAAGGAGTGCGGCAGCAATGGAAATTTCGTCAAGCTTCATATCTGCAAGGATTCCTGCAACGGACAGGGGATGGGAAATATATGCTTCTTTGTCGGCCCTGGTCTGGTTCATGTGTGCATCAGCTGCAACCGAGTATGCTTTTTTCAGAAGTTCAGTATTTGCCTTGGGGTGATAATTAAGTACTTTTTCCTGAAGTTCAAAAAACCGTTTTATCATTTTGTAAAGAATATAGTACAAATCGCCCTGTATATCAACATTTCTTGTGCAGGAGATAATCATCTTTGCTGTTTCCTTATTATCTGCTACAATTGGACCGTGAAAAAATCAAATTTTGTTATTTTATCGGTATTGATTGCCTTCACTTCCATTTTGCTCTGCGATGAATATTCGGTGATGAGGAAAAACATGGTCGAAGAGCAGATCGTAAAGAGGGGAATAACCAACAAGAGAGTGACCGATGCTTTTTTAAAAGTTAAGAGGCATCTCTTTGTAGACGAGAGATACAGGAAAGAGTCGTATGGGGATTCATCTCTTGCAATTGGTGAGGGGCAGGTGATCGACAGACCATATATAGTTGCCATGATGACCTATGTTATTGCTCCTGACTATGATAAAAAAGTGCTTGAGATTGGTACCGGGTCGGGATTTCATGCAGCAATATTAGCAGAACTTGTGAAAAATGTTTATACGATCGAAAACAGGCCTCCACTGTCAAAAAAGGCTGAGAAACTTTTAAAATCCCTCGGATACAAGAATATAAATTTCAGAATAGGTGATGGAGCTCTTGGCTGGAAAGAAAAGGCCCCTTTTGACGGGATAATCTGTACTTATTCTCCTGACCATATACCTC
>JAGLQR010000359.1 GCA_023136725.1 Candidatus Aminicenantota bacterium | reverse complement strand
AAATCAGAATTCAATGAATCCGGATATGAAGTTGTTGAGTTCATTTTCCCGGAAAATTCCAATAATGCCTGTGCATTGCTGAAAAAAAAAGTATAATATATATATAGTGAGATCATTTATTTCACACTTGATTAATTGTTAATATTAAATTAAAATTTGCCGTTAAAATGGATAAAAACCTTATTCCCCGTCTTCCTCTTGAAGGAAGTATTGACCTTACATACAGGTGCAATAACAAGTGCAGGCATTGCTGGCTGTGGTTGGACAAAGATTCCTCTGAAATAAAAAAGGAACTTAACTTTGCGCAATGGAAGAATATCTTCGATGATGCCAGAAAGATGGGAACCAGAGAATGGGTCATTTCAGGCGGAGAACCGATGCTCCATCCGGATTTCCCCGAAATATTCGATTATCTGACTTCCAGTTCAATGACCTATACTCTGAATACCAACGGGACAATGATAACCCCGGAAATTGCCAGGATGATGAAGAGAAATGGGAGCAAGATGGTAGCTCTTTATGGAGCAGATCCGGAAGTGCACGATATGATAACCCGTTATCCTGGATCATTTGAGCAGGCAATGAGAGGATTCGAATTATTAAAAGAGCATGGTGCAGGTTTTACGGTTCAGGTTGTCCCGATGAAAGACAATTATCACCAGCTGGATAAAATGATCGATCTTGCTAAAACTTTAAGTGCATCATACAGAATAGGGACATCCTGGCTTTTCCATTCAGCATGTCGTTCAGAAGGGATGAATAAGGTGATAGATGAACAGAGACTTACTCCTGAACAGGTTGCAGCCCTTGACCCCCCCAACCCGGGATATATATCCAAATATAAATTGAGCCATTCAGGAATTGATTCTCAGGTGAAAGCAGAAGAAGATGACAGGCTTCTTCATAAATGTGTTTCAACCCGCAATTCTTTCCATGTAGATCCATACGGGGGGATGGCTAATTGCATCTTTGTTAAGGATCCGGAACTCAGATATGATCTTGTAAAAGGTTCCTTTGAAGAAGCATGGGAAAAACACATACTTTCTATTGGCGAGAAAGTGAGAGGCGGAGAGGAGTATCTGAAAAACTGCGGTTCATGTGAGAATAAAGATCTTTGCAATTGGTGTGCTGTCTATTCCTGGTTGGAGCACGGAAGATATTCAGCCCCGATTAAATATCTTTGTGATATTGCAGATGAAAAGTTAAAGCATAAAGAAGAGTGGGAGAAAACGCACAGACTGTATTATAAAATTGCCGAAGTAACCATACAGATAGATTCCGACCTTCCGATAAGCGATAAAGATTTTCAAACGAAATTCAGGTCATTCAGAACTATCAAACCGGGGAAAGATATTGTTCTTATCAGGTACCATTTTGAGATACCTGAAATAAAAGAAAATGAACTCGGGGAAGAAGTGTACAGGAAACCTCCCTGGGCGATCTTTAAAAAAAGAGGATATTGGACCTACAAAGAGATACCGATCAATCCTGAAGATGATTTTTTAAAAAGGGTCGTTGTTTTTAATGAAAAGCATACTATTGCAGAAATATACCTGAATGGGAAGGATTTGTTCTTTGGAGATCCTCACCATTCATTGTCATTATTTCCTACGGATCAGATATTGCTAAGCAGGATCTTTGCAGACCGGGAAGGTCTCACGATGCATTCATCCGGAATGAAAATAAACGGGGCAGGATTACTTTTTACCGGGCAATCTGGTGCCGGGAAATCAACAATAGCAAAATTATTAAAAGATGAAGGCGAATTGCTATGTGATGAATTTATAATTATCAGGAAGTGGGAAAAAAAGTTCAGAATTTATGGTAACTGGAGCCATGGTGAAATTGAGGAGGTCTCAAATAATGAAGCCCCTCTGAGAGCAATACTATTCTTAGAGAAGGCAGAAGTAAACCGTATTGAACCCCTGTCAGATATAAAAGAGATCATTTCAAGATTATTACCCAGGATAATGCAGCCTCTGATAACTGCTGACTGGTGGGAAAAGACATTAGAAACTATGGAAAAACTTGTTAAAGAGGTTCCTGCTTATATAATAAAATTTGATAAGAGTGGAGATATAGCACAGATTGTCAGAGAATTCACAAAATCAATTAATAGGGATACAAAGGATGGACAGATCTAAGTTTGTAGAAAAAGTAAAGCCCCATGAAGGCGGATTCCTTTCTTCAGGATCACATACGATTGGTCATCTCGATATTGAACTCACAGAAAGGTGTGATAATAATTGTGTCCACTGCAGTATAAATATCCCTGAAAATTCTCCGGAACAAAAGAGAGAACTAAATACATCTGAATGGAAAAGGATAATAAAAGAAGCTGCTGATCTTGGAGTTTTGAAGAT
>JAGLQR010000358.1 GCA_023136725.1 Candidatus Aminicenantota bacterium | reverse complement strand
GAATAAGATGATCCGAAATATGCGGAATCATTTTTAAACAATTTTTTTAATGCCGGCGTTTCTCCGGTCTCATCGTCACCCATATTAGTATGATCGGCTCTTAATGTATCAATTATTATGAAGACCACATTCGGTGGTGGATCTTTCTTGAAAACCATTAATCCGATGATGAAAACAGCTATAGAAAACAATATGACAAAGAATGATTTTTTCACTGATGATCTCATGTATGAACTCTTGTTTTTACCCTTTAAACCTACTAAAATAATATATCATAGTGGTATAGCCTAATCAAGTCAGATATGCACTTATAAATAACCCAATGTCTTCAGTTTTTCTCTGTCTTTATCAGTTACTTTCAGGGGGATGCCTTTTACTTTATGTGCAAAGACCTTCCTTTTTATCTGGGTTATCTTCTTTTTAAGATCTGTAAGTACAATCTTCAGTTTCGGATCCCCGGAAAGGTTATTTTTTTCTGAAAAATCATTTTCAAGATCGTAGAGTTCATATTCTTTGTAATCAGGTAGAGGATAATTTGTATAAAAAATATTCATCTCATCTGAATATTTGAAGTTATATATAAGTTTATATTTCCCGTTGATCACTGATATCATCTGCGGCACCTGGGATAGTTTTACTTTTGATCCGGTATGGATCAGGATCGACTCAATATCTCTGTTGTTTTTATGATCTTCAGGATTTTTAAGGAGAGGGAGAAGTGATATCCCGTCTGTAGCAAATTCGTAAGAAACATCAAGGTATTCAAGGATAGTAGGAAGAATGTCCATTATAGAACAATTCTGAGTGATCCTTTTCCCTTTATACTCTCCCGAAGGGAATTTTATCAGAAGGGGGATACGGATAGTTTCGTTATAGAGGTTGTTCCCGTGGCCCCAGGTTCCATGATCAAAGAATTCTTCTCCATGATCAGACAGAAAAATTATCATCGAATTTTCATATATTCCTGATTTTTTCAGAGCATTGATGAAATACCCGAACCAGTGATCAAAAAATTCAAGTTCGGCATTGTAGGAAGATATGATCCCATTTTTCTGTTTTTCACTACGGGGCCTGTAAGTGAATTGACGATCATGCTCTGCCAGTTTGTATGGGAATGAGAAACCTGTAGTATGTTCTTTTGTATCGGTACTGTCAGAAAACTCCAGGCCCGGATGCAGCCTGAACGGGCTGTGTACCTGATATGTATGAAGGAAAGAGAATATATTGTTGAATCCTTTCAGTTCAGATATTTTTGCCGCATGCTCAAACATTTTTCTGGAGAAATTTCTTGCTCTCCACTTCCTTGAAGAGTATCTGTCGAATCCCCTGAAGAATCCATATTTATATTTTACGAACATTCCTTCATTGACGCTTGTTATTAATCTATCCTTAGATAACTCCTCTGTTAAAAAAGGAATATCCTCAGACAATCTCAGCTCTTTGGAATAAACGCCATGATTATAAATGTTCCTGGCTGTGAAGAGAGAGATATGGGAGGGCAATGTCCAACTGGTTGTCGAAAAGCAATTATCAAAGACTGCACAATCTTCAGAGAATCCGGTTATGTTCCTGCTTACAATTCCTTTATGCCCATAAGTTCCCAGATGATCAGCTCTCAAAGTATCTGCAATAATAAGAAATACCGGATTTTTGTTGTTTGCCTTCAGATAAACAGGTTCAGTTACAAAAATCTGCGCATTTCCTTCAAGATCAACGAATATAGATGAAGATGCTGTCAGATTCACAACCTGATTGAATGTTATAGTTCTGTTGAAACCGGAAAATTCCTGCAATAATTTTTTGCTTTTTCCGGATCCGATACTTACTCTTATTGTCAGATTCTTGTTTTCAGTTTTTTTAAAATGACCTATGGAAAAGTATACGGTAGTTTCACCCCTTATTTCAGGTTTGAATACAATCGCTTTGGATCCGTTGATCTTATAATATTTTGACCTGAAAGTGGTTTTTTCTCTTTGAACAAAATGATATCTTGATCGATCGTTTCTACCTAATAGAGGTTCAATCCCTTTGTAATCACTTTTTTCAGACTCAGTTAATTCAAGTTTCCCTCTTTCGAAAAATTTATCACTTCCTGAGCAATTTATAAGTAGTATAAATAAAATTATTGGAAGAAACCATTTGCAAACCAAAAAAAAATCTTTCCTCATTTATCCTCCAATGATAACCATTATCATCAATAATTTCCTCATGTACCGGGCACTATTATATCATATAAAAGTTCTCAGGTTCGGATAAGTGACAATTATTGTCACTACTGGATGAATTTTGTAATGCCAGTTGAAAAAAAGATCTGTATATGTAATACTATAGTGGGATTTCGGATTGGCATAAAAGTTGCTATATAA
>JAGLQR010000357.1 GCA_023136725.1 Candidatus Aminicenantota bacterium | reverse complement strand
GGAGTTGACCAGGTAAGTGCCGGGAATCTGAATATCGAAATGCCTGTCCGGAGCACTGATGAACTCGGTCAGTTGGCGGTCTCGTTCAATTCAATGACCAGCAGGATCAGCGACATGATAACATCTCGTGATCAATTGCTCCGGGATGTCAGTCATGAGCTGAGATCGCCACTTACAAGAATAAAGGTAGGAATGGAGTTAATAGAAGATAGTAAGGTGAAACATGGGATCCTTGAAGATATAGCTGAAGTGAATATGATGATATCCGAACTGCTTGAAACAGACAGGCTGAACAGCAGGTTCGGAAAACTGAAAATTGAAAAAACAAATATATTTCAACTGATCAACGTTGTTATAAAGGAATTTGGATCAATGAAACCCGGGATCAAATTTGACGATTTCCCTGATGACCTGGAACTTGACCTGGATATGGAGAGGGTGTTGATCCTCTTCAGAAATATCCTGAGCAATGCTCTCCGTTACTCTGATGAGAACGGTGAACCTGTCAGGATAAAATGTGAAAAAAGAAAAAATGAAGTTGTTATTGATGTCTGTGATTCAGGGATCGGAATACCTGAGGATGAACTTATAAATATATTTGAACCTTTTTACAGGGTAGATAAATCAAGATCGAGAGAGACCGGCGGATACGGTCTCGGAATGAGCCTCAGTAAAAAGATAATGGATGCACATAAAGGACAAATTTTCGTAAAAAGTTTTCCAGGAAAAGGTACCTGTATAAAGTTAAATTTTCCAACTGGCAGCATTAACTGAATTTTTCACAAATCATCGTTACATTTTGTAACATTTCTAAAATTTTTCATTAACATTTAAACCGTTTAATAGATATGGAACAAAATCCTAAGGAGATAAAATGAATTTTAACAACAGGATGTCACGAAAAAAAAAATTCGTTAAGTCAGTTTTTTATGGGTCACTATTTCTCATTATTTTCAGTTTGGGGATCTTTCCTGAAACTCCTGAAATTTTAACGATCAGTGAATCAATTGAATTAACCCTAAAAAACAATCAGGGCCTTTTCAAGTATGCAAATACTGTTTTATCGATGAAAAGTAATCTTGATCAGAAGAAAAAAAATTTTCTACCTGATCTCAATTTGTCCGGAAATTTCAGTAAAAATTATGACAGGATTGCTGATGACTCCGGAGAATATATGAGCAATAATAACAGGAATTTCAACCTCAGTTTGTCGACTAATAAGATACTTTTTAACGGGTTTTTTACAGTTTCAGATAAAGCCCGGGCTTTTTCCCTTTACAAAGGTTCCCGGAATAATTACACAAGGACTGAACAAACGGTAATCTTTCAGACCATTCTAAACTATCTTGATGTTGTTCTTTCAAAAGAATTGATCAGGGTCGGGAATGAAAATCTGAATACACAAAATTTATTGCTGGTAAGGATCAAAGATTTTTTTAAAGCCGGGAAAAAGGCCGCAGTCGATGTTCATTACCAGAATGCGGAGATCGCAAATTCCCAATACCAGTTATTGAATTCAGAAAAAGGGCTTAAACTGGCAAAGGTAAAATTGATGGAAGGGATCGGATTCATTTCAGGCCTGGAGTTTGATGTTGTTATACCTGCTATTGATGATCCTGCAAATTTTGTTGATCTTGATAAGCCGGAGATATTAAAACTTGCAAAAGAGAACAGATCTGATCTAAAAGCAGCGGAACTTAGTATTGATGCAGCGAAATATGGACTTACATCGGCGAAGTCCGGATACTATCCTAAAATCTCTCTTTTCGGAGATGTTTCTTCCGGTTATTCAAGCCGGGATATTATTAACTCGTTCTCAGATCAATTGTGGAATAATAATCTTTCAGCTTCTGTGGGGATCGCGGTTTCTATACCGATATTTGACAAAGGATTAACCAGGAATCAGGTTACTCAGGCCAGGCTGGATCTGGAAAACAGCCGGATAGATCTGATAAAGGTGAAGAATCAGGTTTGGTCGGAGCTGATCCAGGCTGAATCAAATTACAGAACTGCAATCAGGTTGATCGAAGTAGCAGGTGCTAAACTTGAATATTCAAGATCAGCTCTTGAAAGTATGACAGAAAGATACAATGTTAATGCGGCAACCATAACCGAGGTTTCACAAGCCCGGTCCCAATATTTGCAATCGCAATATGATCAGGTAGATGCAAAACTGAACTTATTCAGACAGGGGATAACTTTGCTCTATCAGATAGGGGATACAGAAAAAATGTTATCTCTGGTCAGGTAAAAAACATTAAGGAGAAAAAATGAAAAAAAAATTAATTATTATATCGAGTGCAATTATAGTAGTAACTCTGGTTTTATTTATGTTATTTGGTAAAGGGAGATCCGGAGGAGAAGAGGGGTACAAACTTGTAGAA
>JAGLQR010000356.1 GCA_023136725.1 Candidatus Aminicenantota bacterium | reverse complement strand
AAACAGATATCAAATTTTGACAAGTCTCTGGAGATAAGCAGTCAGGTGGTAGATATATTTGAAAAAAATGGAAGGGGAAGGGATGTGGTGATTGTAGAAAGTCTCAGAGAACTGGGAAATGTATATATACTTCAGGGAGAGTTTAAAGAGGCATTAATTGTTTTCCGGAGAAAATTGAAAATTATGGAAGAAAAATTTGGCCCTGATGCACTTGAAATTGCAAATGATATTTATGAAGTTGCTGAGGCTAACAGGTTGATGGGCGAAGGTAAAACTGCGGGGCAATTATATTTAAGAGTTTTAGATATCTGGAATTCAAACAAAACAGGTGAAGATATTGATTCAATACCATTTCTGAAAGATATTTCGGATAAATTGTTAAAAAGCGGAAATAAAAAACATTGGAGAAAGATTAATACAAGGATCAGAGATATCCTCAGGAAGGAAGCCAGAAAAAGGGAGCTGAACAGGTAATTATAACTTACCCTGGAATTTGTTATCTCTTTTCCATCCTGCATCAGATTTGTATAAAGAAAAATAAACAATTATATCCGAGTCGGATTTATATTCGGTAACATACAGCTTTGCATCTGCATCAGATTTATACTTTGTGTAGTACCATATCGCTTCATTTCCGGAAGCATCAGATTTATATTCTGAAATATAAACTATGATATGTGCATCGGATTTGTACTTTGTTATATATATATTCGCATCTGCATCAGATTTGTATTCTGTCAGATAGATCTGTCCTGAAAAGAGATTCCCACTGGAAAATAGAGAAATGAATAACAGGAGAATAATGAAATTACAGAATTTGTCCATAAAATAATTATAGAAGAGATAAAATTTTTTGTAAAAAAATTAGTTGACAAGTTTCCGGTTTTAGATTGGGGAAAAGTGTATCATTCTTATTATATGAATAAAAAAAGAGAGCTTCCGGACATGGATACAATGTATAGGGCTGTAGTTGAAAGAGACTCTTCATTTGAGGGGATCTTTTTCACCTGTGTGAAAACTACTGGTATTTTCTGCAGGCCGGGCTGTACGGCCAGAAAGCCGAAGATGGAGAATGTTGAGTTTTTCCAGACAACAAGAGAATCTCTGCTGCACGGGTATCGGCCATGTAAAATTTGCGATCCGATGGATTATGCCGGTGAATCTCCGGAGTGGCTTAAACCTGTTTTCAAAAAAATTGAAAGTGCAGATGGTGAAAGGATAAAAGACTGGGACCTGAGGCAGATGGGGATTGATCCGAACAGGGTGAGAAGATGGTTTAAAAAAAATCATGGGATGACCTTTCAGGCATATCTGAGGACCTTGCGGATAAGTGAGGCCTTCGGCAGGATCAGGCATGGTGAGAAGGTGATAGATGCCGCTTTCGGATCGGGTTACGGATCATTAAGCGGTTTTACTGATACTTTTAAAAAAACAACAGGTTTTTCACCTAAAAAAAGCTCCGAAAAAAATATAGTTATAATAACAAGGATATTGTCTCCGCTGGGTCCGATGCTTGCAGGTGCTGCAGATGACGGGATATGTCTTCTGGAGTTTGTCGACCGGAGAATGCTGGAGACACAATTAAAGAGGATAAAAAAATATTTCAAGGCAGATCTTGTTCCCGGTGAAAGCAGGTTCTTTCCGGGCCTTAATAAAGAATTAAAGGAATATTTCAATGGAGACCGGAGAAATTTTTCAACACCTTTATCAATAGCAGGTACTGAATTTCAAAAAAAAGTATGGGATGTGTTGATGGATATCCCTTATGGAGAGACCAGGTCATACATGGATCAGGCTGTTGCAATCGGGAACCGGAAATCCGTGAGAGCAGTTGCCGGGGCGAATGGATATAACGCGATCGGCATAATAATTCCATGCCATAGAGTGATAGGCTCGGATGGAAAACTTGTCGGGTATGGTGGTGGACTCTGGCGTAAAAAATATCTTCTGGAACTCGAATCGGGTCAGAATATAAAATAATAAGGGATTTGTTACTTTGGTTTCACATCTTCACAGAAATCAATAAAATCTTTCGGTGGATCGATCACCACCAAACCCAATGTGTTCTTGTCGTTATATGTGAGTTTTTGCTTTACCCACATAATGACTGCTGATACTTTTATATCCTTCTCATTTATTTTCAATGTGAGGTCAACTTTCCGCTCTTTAGGAAGGACAGCAAGTGAAACATTGGCTCCTCGTGGGGATATGTCGTTAAGAACTCCCATCTTGTCGGCTACATTAATAAGCTGCCTGACCTTGTTCCTGTCATCTCTACGTTTCTCCATCTGATTATATAATATTGTTTTTTTATACGGAATTCAACTAATATTGTTTCCCCCGGCATATCAAAAATGTAAAATTTGTTTTTTCCCATCTTACTATTTCTTTG
>JAGLQR010000355.1 GCA_023136725.1 Candidatus Aminicenantota bacterium | reverse complement strand
ACGGTGTGGCACTTTGTATAGATAGTTATAATGACAAAGGTGAACATGATCCGGAAAAGATAATTGACTTTGTGAAGATGGTACAACCCAGTTTCGGAGCTATAAATCTTGAAGATATTTCCCAGCCCAATTGCTATAAGGTTCTGGATACACTCAGAGAGGAAGCAGATATCCCGGTATGGCATGATGATGCACAGGGAACAGGATCCGTTACCCTCGCAGGCCTCATCAATGCTCTTAAGATCGCCGGGAAGGAAATGAATAAGGTAAAGATAGTCCTTTACGGTGCAGGAGCTTCAAATACGACCATTGCAAGGTTGATCATTAAAGATGGCGCCGATCCTGAAAAAATGATACTCTTCGACTCCAAATCCTCTCTTCATAAGGGGAGAGATGACATTAAGGCTGATCCAAGATTTTACAGAAAATGGGAACTCTGCGAACAAACCAACCCGGACAGGATCACCGATATGGAAACAGCAATGAAAGATGCTGATGTTCTTATAGCGCTCAGTAAACCGGGGCCCGATGTGGTAAAACCGGAATGGATAAAGGTAATGGCTGATAAGTCAATAGTATTTGTCTGCGCAAATCCTGTCCCTGAAATATATCCATACGCTGCAAAAGAGGCCGGGGCTTATATCGTGGCAACAGGAAGAGGAGATTTCCCCAACCAGGTCAACAATTCGCTCGGATTCCCCGGTATTCTTAAAGGATCCCTGTTGGCAAGAGCAAAAAAAGTGACAGATGAAATGGCAATTGCGGCATCCTATTCAGTTGCAAATTATGCGGAAAAGAAAGGGATCAGCCCTGATTATATTATGCCTACGATGGACGAGACAGAAGTGTTCGCACATGAAGCGGCAGATGTAGCGATGGAAGCTGTCAAGAACGGAGTAGCAAGATTAAAAATTGACTGGCAGGGAGTTTATGATAAGACCCTCGCCGATATTGATGAAGCAAGAAGCTCAATGAAATTACTTATGGATCAGGGATTCATAAAAGAGCCACCTAACGACATGTTGGAAGAGGCATTAAAAATAGCAATAAACAGCGTAAAATAACGATATCCAGCCCCTCGGTGAGAGGGGCCGGAACCTTTTTTTCTGACTAAAATTAATCTTTTTAATAGTTGACAAATTTAGGCAACCATTATACTATTATAGTATGAATTTTACGATCAGAACAGAATATGCTTTGCGGGCGCTGCATGAGGTCTTATCCGGAAATGGCAAACCGGTAAACCGTAAACAGATCTCTGCAAATCAGCATATATCCGAACATTTCCTCGAAAAGATCTGTCTGGATCTAAAGAAGAACAATATTATTGATAGTAAAATGGGTCCGGGTGGAGGTTTCACGATTTCCAGAAAACCTGAGGATATTTCTTTCCTTGAGATCTATAAAGCAGTGGATCTTCAGAATGGTGAATTCGGGACTTGTTATCCGGGTGTAAAAGGGAAGTGTGAGCTTCATGACAATTGTCAGATAAAAGATATCTGGGCAAGATTTAATCAGAAACTGGTTGAATCAATGAGTAATATAACTTTGGCAGATATAACCTGACAGAAGGATAAAATGGAAAGAAAGATAACAGACAAAAAAGAGGAAGAGAGGAAACTCTTTAAGGAACTTGAGAATAGTGAATATAAATACGGATTTAAGACTGAAATTGATATGGATACTGTCGGCAAGGGCCTTAATGAGGATATTGTAAGGCTTATCTCAGAAAAAAAGAATGAGCCCGATTTCCTTCTGGAATGGAGGCTTCGCGCTTTCCGTCACTGGAAGACAATGGAGATGCCCGACTGGGCCCATCTGAAGATAAATCCCATAGATTTTCAGGAAATTATATATTATGCGGCTCCTAAAAAGAAGAAGGAGTTAAAAAGTCTTGATGAAGTTGATGAAGAGATAATAGACACATTTAACCGGCTTGGAATTCCACTTGAAGAACAGAAGAAGCTCTCCGGGGTTGCAGTTGATGCCGTATTTGATTCAGTATCAGTTGCGACAACTTTCTCTGATAAACTTAATGAACTCGGTGTGATCTTTTGCTCCTTTTCAGAAGCGGTCAAGAATCATCCTGAACTTATAAAAAAATACCTGGGGAGTGTTGTCCCCTATCGTGACAATTTTTTTGCAACACTTAATTCGGCAGTTTTCAGCGACGGCACATTCTGTTATATCCCGAAAGGGGTAATCTGCCCGATGGACCTGTCAAGTTACTTCAGAATAAATACTGCCAACATAGGACAATTCGAGAGAACCCTGATAATTGCCGAGGAAGGAAGTTCCGTAAATTACCTTGAGGGATGTACCGCACCCATGAGAGATGAGAACCAGCTTCATGCTGCTGTTGTTGAGTTGATCGCTCTCGATGATGCAAAGAT
>JAGLQR010000354.1 GCA_023136725.1 Candidatus Aminicenantota bacterium | reverse complement strand
TCTCAGGTTTGTTGATTACAAGTATGGTATTTGGAGAAAAAGTCATGACATTCCCGGATCTTGCAAGGCCATCAAGGATTATGGTCAATGAAGGGAGATTGTATGTTGTTGAGTCTCCGCATATTTACATCTATTCGCTTGAAGACCGGAATTTGATAAAGAAAATAGGCAATAGGGGAGAGGGACCGATGGAGTTTCTCGGTAATCTTAATCTCCTCCCTTACCCCGATCATATAATCATAAACAGTCAGGGCAAAATTACTTATTGGACTAAATCCGGGGATTTCATCAAGGAAGTGAAATGCCCGTTTGCAGGCGGTGTAGAGCCATGTGAGGATGTATTCGTTGGTTTCGGTTTCAAGAGGGGTAATGATAAGAATCCGGTCAATTATACTACCATAGATGTATATGATAAGAATTTCAAGAAGCTGAGAGAGGTTGACAGAAAGAAAACTGCATTTCAAAACAGAGGCATGACCTATTATAGTCAAAACTATTTCTTCTATATCATGAACAATAGTAATATCGTTGTAATGGGGCATGAAGGATTTCTTATCAATGTTTTTGATAAGAACGGAAAAAAGCTCTATGAAATAAAAAGAGATTATGTGAAGAAGAAAGTATCCGAAGAAGATAAAAAAAGAGTTCATGATTTTTTCAGGACCAACCCCAGAACCAGAAATTTTTATGAGGCTAACAAACATCTTTTAAAGTTTGCAGAATATTTTCCTGCTATTCAGGTATTCCAGCCTTTCGAAGATAAATTATATGTGACAACGTTTAATGAAAAAGAGGATAAAACTGAATTTATCATATTTGACAGCAATGGGAAATTTGTTGATCAGGTATGGCTTCCTATTGTCAGAAGAGATATTCAGTCTTATATGCCGTATACTGTCAGCAAAAATTTATTGTATAGATTGATTGAGAATGAGGATGAAGAAGAGTGGGAATTGCATATTGATAAAATATGGAATGAAGATAATTCAAAATTTGATAATATTTCAGAAAAGGTCAGATCTGAATCGAAGATAAAAATAAATTGAAAGTATAGTTGAAGGAGCGGCAGGCTTTTTAATCAAGTTCTTGATATTTTGAGAAATCAAGATCCGGATCATCGGATTTCACAACGATATTCCTCCCTCTCTGTATCCCCTCATATAATGCAGCTGCTGCTTTCCTTATACTATGATTTGCAGGCCCGAGTTTGCTATAAACATCGACACCAAGTGTAATGGTGAAGGTCATGGTTATATCACCATAAGTTACGGCTGTTTCCTCTACAGCTTTCCTTATCTTTTCGGCAATTATATATCCCCCTTCCAGGGAGGTCTCAGGCAGCAGTAATAGTAATTCCTCTCCCTCCCACCTTGATGCGGCGTCCTGTTTTCTTAGGGTTTTAACAAGTATAATTCCAAGGCTTTCAAGGATCTTATTTCCGCAGTCTCTACCGAATTCATCAATGATCTGTCTAAAATTATCAACATTTATCATAACCAGGCAGAAGGGGCGCCATGTTCTTCCCATTCTCATCATCTCGATCTCAATTCGGTCTGTCATTGAAGTTTTATTACATAGTTGGGTGATGGGATCAAATTTTGAAAGTTTCTCCATCGTTTTGTAAGCTTCATCTAATTCCTTATCACTTTTCGCTCTTTCTCTGTACCAGATAAAAAGAATCAAAGCTATTATAAATAGAAGAATAAGTGTTATACCTACAAAAATTGCTGAAGTATCCATATACTATAGTATTAAAAAAAAATAATAATATTTCAACCTTTATCATCAACAAGTGGAATTTGTGATAGGAAATCATCCAGCCATGACAATATTTCATCTCTGGTCCTTCTGAAAGCTTCAAGTTTTAAATTGTTATTTCCCCGAATATCTGAAGGGTCCCGAAAGCTTTTATGAACGAGCTCCTTTGCTCCCGGAAAGAATGGACATTTTTCTCTGGCATTGTCGCAGACAGTTACAACAATGTCGAATTCCATATCTCTGAATTCAGTTGTGAGTTTAGATCTTGCTTCTGATATATCAATATTTATATCCTTCAAAACCTCTATTGCATGAGGTTTAACAAATGTTTTTTCAGTTCCGGCACTGAAGGCCTCAAATCTATCATTGAAGAGGCTGTTGACAAGCCCTTCCGCCATCTGACTTCTCGCCGAATTATGTGTGCAGATGAATAATATTTTTTTTTTCAAACAGCTCTCCTGATTAAAACATGATAAAATAAAAACAGGTCAATTCCAAATTAATTTTATGTCAACATTCTGTTAATATAATTGTCCTGTGTACTTTGGATATGTAATACTGTTATATATGGATACTAAAAGGATCAGAGGGGAAGAGATGAAAAAGATCGAACACAGTTCTGAATTTATTGTCAG
>JAGLQR010000353.1 GCA_023136725.1 Candidatus Aminicenantota bacterium | reverse complement strand
CGGTTAAAAGGTCATGGGAGGAAGATATTGATTTGATAGTTGCATGTAACACGATCGCACAGCATCTGAAGAAAAAACTGAATTTTGATTATCCGATCCTGGATGGCCGGTTGGATGATGGGTCACGGATCAATATCCTGACCTCACCTGTATACACTAAAGGAGCATGTATCTCGATAAGGAAATTCCCGGAAACCAGACTTACCTTCAGTAATTTTTTAGAATTCGGTTCTATTGATAAGGTTGGTATCGATATTCTTAAAACAATTGTAAAGTTGGGAAAGAATATAATAATTTCGGGAGGGACAGGGACCGGGAAAACCACACTCCTTAACCTTCTATGTGGATTCATTAGTGATGATGACATTATAGTGACCATTGAGGATGCTAGAGAATTGGATATCCAAAATCCTTATTGGTCTCCGCTGGAAACTAAAAAGGCCTATTATGAAGATGATACATCGATCTCACTCAGGGATCTTGTAAAAAACTCCCTCAGGATGTTCCCAAAATGGATAATTCTGGGTGAAGTAAGATCGGGTGAGGTTTTTGATCTGATGAGGGCTTTTAATTCCGGACATTCAGGGATGAGTTCTCTCCATGCAAATAATTGTGAAGATGCAATGTTTGCTTTGGAAAATATGTTTCTTCAGGGAATGGAGATGCGGATCGAAGCGGTCAGACATGTGATCAGCAGAGCCGTTGACGTGGTTGTTCAGATAACAAGGTTTCCAGATAATAAGATAAGGATAACAGATATTTCTGAATTGTGTGGGATTGAACAAGTAAACGGATTACCTCAATACAATATCAATAAGCTATATGAATTTGAATTGTCTGGAATTGACAAAGAAGGAAACACATCCGGTTCTTTTAAATTGAAGAATATCCCAGATTTCATAAATAACCCTGCCAGTATTTACCACAAACACCTCCCTGAATTCTGGCAAAAATGAAACGCTTTATGGGGACGGTTCTCAATTATATAGACAGGAGGCTAACAAAATCAGAAAAGCAAGAGTAACCTGGAAAGGGGCCCTTCATCATGTTATGAATAGGGGGCTCAACAAACAGAAAATATTTTTTAGTGAAGAACTGAAAAAAAAATACATAAATTTATTGTCTGAAAAATGCGGAAAATATGGTATAAGAATTTTCACTTATTGTATTATGGACAACCATTTCCATATTGCTCTTGAAAACAGTTCAGGGAATTTATCTGGATTTATGAAAAGCTTAAACGGCCATTATGGTCAATATTACAGGTATGTAACAAATTCCAAAGGATATGTGTTCGAGGACAGGTTCAAGTCAACCTTGATCCAGGATGAGAAGTATCTGATAACACTTATTATGTATATTCTGTTAAATCCTGTTCGGTCAGGATCTGTTATAAATCCATTTGATTATAAATGGTCAAGTGGCAGAAAATATTTCAGATTTGCCAGAGAACAATTCATTGATAAAGAATTAATTGAAAGAACATTTAACTCACAAAACAATTTTATAAGTGCTTTAATCGAAAATAAAGAAAATACTCTAAATGAGGAAATATTAGGTTATGACAGGGTGTTTGGAGATACAAACTTCATGTCTAATATGAAAAAATTTTGGAGTAAATCTCCTGGAATGATGACTGAGAGGATTGAATTTAAAGAAATGTTAATTACTAAAATAATTAGTGATTTTGAAGGGGAAAACAATACAAAAATTTCAGATATTGATATTTTAGAAATGCCTGGGAAAAAATTAAGAGACAAGCTTTTAATATTGCTAAGAGATAGTGAATATTTAAGCTATAAAGATATAAAACAAATTGATGCTTTTAAGAGAATGAAAATTGAGACCTTGAGAACCATATACTATAGAAAGAAAACTCTAGATTGATAAACAAGAAAAATCTCTAAAAAAAATATTCACATAATTTATCAATAGTTGTCTATAAAAATGAGAACCGTCCCCAATATTTATAGACAGTTTTGTTTCTACTTTACTGCTGATTTTATTGCGGAGATTACCTTGTCCTGGTCATCTCTTGTCAGGTAGGGGTGGAATGGGATGCTGAATATCTCGTCTGCACACTTCTCACTAATGGGGAAGTCTCCTTTATTCAGTCCTAATGAAGTGAAGGCTTGCTGAAGGTGGAGCGGGATAGGGTAGTAGATCGCAACCGGGATTCCGTCTTCCTTTAGTTTATCAATTATCTTGTCTCTGTCCGGGTGGAGCATTGCATATTGTGCCCAGGCTGAAATATTGTGTGACTCAACTACAGGTACTTTTACTATATCTTTTAATTCTTCATTATATCTCTTTGCAACCAATTGCCTCAGTTTGATCTCTTCATCGAATATTTCAAACTTCGCAAGGAGTACGGCCGCCTGAATAGTGTCCAGTCTCCCGT
>JAGLQR010000352.1 GCA_023136725.1 Candidatus Aminicenantota bacterium | reverse complement strand
CCGGTTTTTGCCAGAAGAGCATTAAGGAATGCCAATCCTCTCGCCTTCCCCCCCAGAGATCCACTGCCTAGCCTTACAAATGAATTTTCCGAATCAAATGTCACCTGTCCGAAATCGGTTATCACTCCATACTGGTTTTTGGTCAACAAATTCTGGATCTCTCTTCTGATAAAACTTCTCAATCCATCTATTCCCTTAAAATCACTGATCTGTTTAGGCCTCAGGCTTTCAGCAGTTTCGAATTCTGTTCTTGCTCTCAACCAGATAGAAATATGGTTCTTACCGGCATGAAATTTGAGGCTTTCATCGGGAATTATATCGATCATTTTTCGAAATTCCTGAAGATTTCTCGCCCTGCCTATCTCTGCTCCGGATTCATTTCTAAAAACAAAATCACCAAATCCGAAATTTGTCAGAATAAAGGTCTGTAATTCCTGAAGCATATTATTCGAATACTTGCTAAGGAAGTCCAGGCCCATTGAATATGCTTTTTCTCTGTTATCCGAATTAGATGATTGTAGAAGTATAGGCAGGTCGGGGATCTCCTCCTTTATTTTCCTGGCAAATCGGAATCCCGATTCAGGATCTATTTTTCCCTTCCTGGGAAACCTGATATCAGAAATTATACCCAGCAGATTCTTCTTATACTTTTTATAAAGCTTAATCCCCTGTTCGTAGGTTTCGGCCATTATGATCTTCGGACGAGCCCTCATCCGGAGTAACCTGTGAAGATCGTTTACCCCCTCAGAGATAAGTAACCGTGTCTGCATCATTATCTCTGTATAGATTATCGGGAGGAAAAGGGAATAATACCTCGGAGAATCCTCAATAACCACAATTACCCTTACACCGAGTTTAATATCATTATCCACATTTTTCCTGTCTTCGACATATTTAATGATAGCAAGGAGAATTTTTGTGTCCCCCCCCCAGTAAAAGACCTTGTCAATATATCCGGTCTCCCTGAACCTTATCAATCTGTCCGGAGGTATCCAGTCGTAGGTGAGCAGGACCACAGGCATATCAGGATCCATCGTTTTTACTTTCTTCCCGAATTCCAGAGAATCCATCCCTGTAAGCCTTGTCATTGTAATGACCAGATCAAATGAACCTTTTTCGAGAGCTGCAATAGCTTCTTCAGCACTTGACACACGGACGATACGGGGAATAAATCTCAGGTTAAGATCAATATATTCACTGAATATTCTTTCCGATAATCTGCCATCCTCTTCAAGGACAAATGCATCATAAAAACTTGAAACAAGTAGTATCTCTCTTACCCTGAACTTTATCAGGTCATGAAAAATCCCGAATTGAGGCTCATAATCCAGGGGTATTCCATTTTCTTTTATAACAATGGATTCATCCATATAAAAAGGATAGTAAAAACATTTATTGAAATCAACTTTTTATTGAATTAAGACTTTTTTAACAGATAATCCTGCATTGAACGTGCAGCGACTCTACCTGCACCCATAGCAAGAATTACTGTGGCAGCTCCTGTAACAATATCCCCTCCGGCCCATACTCTATCCTTTGATGTTTTTCCTGTTCCTTCATCAACTTCAATTGTACCTCTTTTACTTATCTTAAGATCAGGAGTTGTATCTGCAATTATCGGGTTCGGACTATTCCCGATAGCAACAATACATGCATCAACAGGGAGAAGAAATTCTGATCCTTTTATAGGGACAGGCCTCCTTCTGCCCGAATCATCCGGCTCGCCAAGCTTCATTTCAAGACATTCAATTTCCCTGATCCATCCCTCTTCATCACCGATCAATTTTATCGGTAATGTCAGCAATTTAAAAATGATCCCTTCCTCCTCGGCATTCTCCACTTCTTCGAGTCTTGCCGGTAATTCATTTCTGGATCTTCTGTATACAATATATGACTCTTCTGCCCCGAGTCTGGCTGCAGTTCGTGCACAATCCATAGCCACATTTCCGCCCCCGAATACTGCAACTTTTTTGTGCTTTATTACCGGTGTTGATGAATCCGGGAAATTAAATCCTTTCATGAGGTTCATTCTTGTCAAATATTCGTTTGCTGAGTATACCCCATTCAGATTTTCTCCCGGAATATTGAGGAACCAGGGAAGTCCGGCCCCTGATCCAATAAATATTGCATCATATTCCTCCAGCATTTCATCAATCGTCCTTGTTTTTCCAACCACATAATCGAGCCTGATCTTTACTCCCAGTTCTTTCAGGTATTCGATCTCCCTTCTTACAATTGATTTTGGCAGCCGGAATTCAGGAATCCCGTAAGTCAGTACTCCGCCCACTTCATGCAAAGCTTCATATATGGTTACATCATGTCCTTCAAGTATGAGGTCACCAGCTACTGTAACGCCTGCAGGTCCTGACCCGACTATTCCAACTTTTCGCCCGGTTGAAGGAGGTATTTTCGGGAGTT
>JAGLQR010000351.1 GCA_023136725.1 Candidatus Aminicenantota bacterium | reverse complement strand
ATATGAAAATGAAATAGATATTAATTGACAACCATAATAAACAAAGAGTGAATAGAGAGTGGTGTTGTGGTCGCTAAATTGGAAAATTGTTTTTGTTTCCTTTTTTTTCATCGGGGATTCTGAAAAATATTTGATTGAGAATGACAAGTGAGGACAGGATCAGGATAGAAACGTAAATAGTTGAGATTTCCGATATATAGCCCAGAATCGGAAGAAGTATTATTTTCATAAGAGATCTGAAGAATGAATCAGCTGAAAGTATCGTTGCACGGTTTTCTGAAGATATATTGTCATTAATCTCTGTCGTTATTGCCGGGCGCCTGACATGTCTCAGAAAAAACACAATAAAGAACAGGAAAATGATAAAACTTGAATTAATGTTTAATCCCAGAAGGAGAAGAGGCAAAAATCCGAGCCATCCTGTAATATTTGTGAGTGTAGCCCTGCTGAATTTTTTCTCTGCAAGGTATGCATATCTTGAACCGAAGGCAGTAAGAATAAATATTATCGTATAAATTATGCCGAACCATTTCAATGGAATATCGACATTAACCATATATGGTTGAAAGTATATCTCTACAGTTTCAGCACATATCATAAATATTGAGGAATTAATTATCAGTCTCAGAACAATTTCATTATCCCTGACTTCTTTTATTGCTTTTGTGAAGTGTTCTATCATACCTGAATACCTGGTCGATCCGGAATTCGAATTTTCCTCTATCTTTTCATATGTGAGTGCATTAAATACATTCAGTATTGATGGGAAAAGTGTAAACAGGAACACGGCATTGTAGCCAAAATGAACAGCTACAAACCCTCCGATAAGTGAGGATGAAGCTTCACCCAGCCGTCCCCAGAACTTTCCCTTGCCAAAAACTTCACTTGGAGAAATATCTGATCCGGTCTGTTTAAGGTAATCATAAATGAATGCTTTATGAGTTCCCGATTTGAAGGCTTTATTCAATCCTAAAAATATAATTGCTGCAGTGAATAAAATAAAATTGTCTGCAAAATAAAATATCAGGTATGCTGGTATCAGAAAAGATCTTGAGAGGATAAGAATGAATTTCTTTCCCAGCTTGTCGGCCATCACACCACTGGGGATCTCCATAAGAAAAACTACAGCACTTTCAATTGCATAAAGGATGAATATTTCAGTATATGAAAGTTTGCTGAACTGTAGGAACAAGATCATAATGGGGATGAAATATCTCTGAGTTTTCAGAAACTCGGTTAGATAGAATTTATATATCTGATTCATTTTTGATCTGATAATCTAATCTGTTCTTCGATGGTCATGCTCCCTTTGAATAATAGCAGTTCAAATAATGGAAGAAAAGTATAGATAGATGTTACTTAAAAAAATAACCAGGTTTAATCTGAAAAATCTTGAAATAGATACTATATTAACTAAAGATATGTAGTATTAAATAAAAAAGGAGGGATGAAAATGCCTTTGGAAAAATTAATTGATTTTCTTGAGGAGAATAATGTTGAATTTACACGGATCATCCATTCCAAAGCCTATACTGCACAGGTTATTGCTCATCATGCTCATATTTCCGGAAATATGCTTGCTAAAACTATTGTTCTTAAAGATTCTGATGAAGAATTCATTATGGCAGTTGTTCCTGCTAACTACCAGGTAGATATTGAGGGGTTATCAGAACTTTATGGTAAAGAACTCCATCTTGCAACTGAAGCTGAATTCACCGGATTGTTCCCATGCTGTGAGACTGGTGGAATGCCGCCTTTCGGAAATCTTTTCGGGCTACCGGTTTATGTTTCTGAAACATTATCAGCGAGTAAGGAGATCGCTTTTAATGCAGGTGATCATAAGGAACTATTGCAAATGAGTTTTGCAGATTTCAACAGACTTGTTAATCCGGTTATTGCACAATTCTCAAAAAAGAGGTCTTAGAACTGAGTATTTTTTTTTGCACTTTCTAGAGTAGGGGGAATAATGATCAGGAAAAATTCTATCGTTTTTCTGTTTGTTCTAATTTTGTTTTTTGTTCAGGTAATCAATTCTGAAAACTCAACAGAATTTGAGATAAAAGACCTGGCAGGAACGTGGACCGGGTATGGAGCAAGTTCGGAGGTAAGGTTCAAGCATAAACTGGGACTACTAACATTAACTGTAAAACATAAAACCGAATTTATTTTTGTCGTTGACCAAGAGGGAAAGATCGAAGGTGAGGGGAGTATCACATATGATCTGGAGCAGAATACATCCGGTCTGGATGATCTGGTAGCTGGTGTACACTCTCTCATGGCGATGGCACAGGTTCCCGGGACAGGAAGTGTTGTAGCTGATAAAATGGGAGAAGAGGTTCGTGATGTAAAAGGGGTCACAAAGATCCAGTATGATGCCCCCCATTTGAAATACGGACCCGAAATAAGACATTATAAATTCACCG
>JAGLQR010000350.1 GCA_023136725.1 Candidatus Aminicenantota bacterium | reverse complement strand
ATTCATAGTCGTATCCTCTGGAGAAGTCTACATTACTTGAAAAAATATAGTTGACAGGACTTTGCTTCTCATATGATAATCCGATCTTTAAACTATTGTGTCTGAAAATCCCTGGAAAGTACAGTACTCCATGTCCAAAGATCCTCTCTCCTTTGTAGTAATTATCCAAGGGAGTATGAGAGAATTCTGCTGAAAAGAACTGGCCTAATTTTGGTGCCAGATCCCTTTTTGAGAAGTGTTTATAACTAAATAATCTGAGATTGTATGAGATGGAATTAATATTCCCTTCTTCGATTCTGTAGCCGTTATTTTCATTGCTGCCGAAAATTTTTGTTGATGAGAATTTTGCCTGAATATCCAATCTTCTGGTGAATATTCCCCTTGAGAGGTTAAAAGGAAGTAATAGTGCCATGTCAGCAGTAGTTTCATTCCATGTCAGGTTAAACGGATTTCCTGTATTTCTTCCTCCCCGGCTGAACCCGATTTTAATTACAGGGAATAGTCCTGCATATACTGCTTTTGTATAAAATTTCCCGGTATTTTCATTTGTATTAAAACTGAATCCTCCCGTTATGAAAGCAGTATTAAGTTTATTACTGGAATATAATTCAATAGCAGGCTCAGTCTGGTAGGGGAGAAGTACCCTGCTGTGGAAGTTTATCAGGTTTTTTAAAGGGTTGTATCTTTTGATTTGATACTTTTTCTCAGGGATCCTTTCCGTATCTGTCAGATCATTCTCGACAAAGGGGACATTTTCACCCTTAAAATATTCAATTCTGTCAATTAATACTTTTTCAAGCGGGATCCATTCATCTTGATCCATAACTATTGAAACGATATCCATTCCGTTAATATTATAATCGGAATAGATAAGTGTTTTTTTATCTTGAAGAATTGATGGAAAGAAAGCCCCGAATCTGCTTCCGGTGATCCTGTATTGTTGCCCTGTTTTAATTTCAACGGCATAAATATTGTCAATTCCGGAATAGGGAGAGCTGTAAATTATAAAATCATCAAAGAAAACCGGAACAGAGTATGAAATGTCGGATAGTGGTAATATATCAGTAAAAGTCTTGTTAGTAATATCAAAAATAACTATAGTTTGTTTACCATTCTTCATTCTTATAAGTGTTATCTTATCCCCATCCTGATCCCATGAAGGGGTAAGTAATAGAGAACTATCAGGTGAATTATATTCATTTACCGGTTTTCCATCCTCTGAATCCAGAATCACAAGTGATGATCTTCTCAGTTTTGAAAAACGGATCGTAGCTATAAGTTTTCCGTTTGGAGATAATGCGGGAGAAAAATACCTTGTTCTTTTTGTCAATCTCTTTTTCTTGTTTTTGGAGATGCTGAAAATAACGATTTCAGAATAGCTCCTCTTTCCCCATCTTAGATCCATTACAGGTTCGTTCCATACTATCAGATCCCTGCTGGTAGAAAGGTTGTTGTTAATATGACTTACAGGCCTGAATCCGGTGATCCTCTTTTCGTTCCCGTCCGGGGATATCTTAACAAGGCTTAGGGGAGTCGAAAGCCCGTATTTCTGCGAAATGATATCGCCTGTTTCCATAACTTTCGCAGAAGTATAAAGTGTCCATCCTCTTTTCGGAATCGTGTTGATCTTCCGGAAATTTGTAATATGAAGTTTTGAATCACTGATACTCCATTTGGAATGAAGGTTTTTCATAACCTGATCATATAATTGTTTTACATTCATACCCGTTTTCTTTTTCAATGCCGAGGAGAATATAAGCGGATAGAAAGAATAGTCAGATGAGATCTTCAATATGTTATCTATTTTTTTTTTTGTAAGATTATTTGCCATGTAAGCAGTAATAAAATACCCGAGCCGATAGATATCAGGGATATGATCTTTGTATGATGAGAGATAAGATTTAATATATTTGAACTTTTTTCCTGCAAGAATGATCGACCGTGTACTCATGGAAAATGATGGCAGTCTTCCTCTTCCACCGGATGAATAGATTGTCTCGGTATTGACTGCTTCGCCTTCCCAGAACCAGGCTGGAACCGACAAAAATGATAATAATGACCTCCCGAGATCTCCGAAGATTATATCTCCCAGTCTGGTGAATCCTGAATTCAATCTGTCAAATTGATCAACATGCTTTCCTTCATGAAGGGATAGAACCGAGTACCATTCCGTGTTGCCAGTGAAGTTTGATTGAGGAGGAGTAGAGAAAAACTCCCCCTTCTGTGGAGCCAATTGTATATAACCGTTTGAAAATATTCCGGAATTTGGTAGAAAAAGTGTCAACCTTTTCCCTCTGGTATTTCCGGAAGAGATCTTCGGATATATATATTCCAGAATATTAGCTACTCTCTGACCTTCCTCTGTGATCTCAAACGGGAATACGATCCTGAATTTTGCCGTATCAATATATCTCCAGTCGATACCAGGAG
>JAGLQR010000035.1 GCA_023136725.1 Candidatus Aminicenantota bacterium | reverse complement strand
CGGCTGGATAGATATTCAGGCCCCGGGTTTCCGAGAGCAGCAATCAATTTTATCATTTGCTTCCTTTAAGAAAATTTTCAGGTAGTCGTGTGATCTCAGTGGGGTTCTCATCACCTTTTAAAGATTCATATGAATCGTTTATATTGAAGAACCCTTTTACCTTGAAGGGGAACTCATACGATTTATGTGAGGAGAGGTCAGAAAAGCCCTTTCCTTTTTCAACCCTGAGAAGGCCATAAGGCTGAATGTGATCGGGGATCGGTAGTTTTACTTCTTCTATTGTTGTTATAATGCTGCTTTTCCTGTCAAGCTCCGATTTCAGGAGTGTTGCATCCTTTTCACTAAAAAGTTCCTGAATATATCTCTCAGCGTTTTCTCTCTCTTTTTCCGAAAGTTTGGAATAATTAATTATCTTATCTTCATATATCAGGTCTTTGTCTTCCCTGTCAGCAATGAACCAGTGAAAAACTACTCTGTCATATGTCCTCATTTCATAAGTTACATTGTTAATTATTGAGGAAACTCTGAATAATCTCTGCATGAATATCTCCCGGGAATAAGCTTTACTATAATATAAATTCAGGAAGAATTCAATGTGTTGAAAATTATATGTTTCATTTGATGTTTTGACATTTTTTTTTTTTAAGTTTAAAATCAATTTACTTTTTATATGGAGACAAGAGAGGAAAATGTTTAGTGATTCTGAAAAAATAAGGACAATTCTGATTGTTGATGATGAACTCGACACCCTTATTCTATTAAAAGAATTCCTCGAAAATAAAAAATTCAAAGTTATCAGTACTGATGATCCTAATAAAGTTGTACCTATTATTGAGAAAGATGAAGTAGATCTTGTGATAGCAGACTTGAAGATGCCGAAGATGGACGGTATCACTCTTACAAGAGAGATCCTTATTTGTAACTCTGAAATGCCTGTCATTATAATGACTGCATATGCATCAATTGAATCTGCAATAGAGTCTATCAAAGCCGGTGCAATAGACTTCATTACCAAACCGTTCAAATTCAAACATACTCTCTTTGTGGTAAATAAAGCCCTGGAGAGACGGGCCCTTACTCAACTGGCAATGAAGAGTGTTTATTATAAAAAGCTTTCCCAGACTGATGAATTGACAGGCCTTTTTAACCTGAGATCTTTTAAATCAGTATTGGAAGAAAACCTGAAGGAACATGAAAAGCTGGGGAAAGGATTGAGCCTTATGATGGCTGATATTGATGACTTCAAAAGGGTTAATGATACCTATGGCCATCAGTCCGGTGACAAGGTTCTTTCTGATATAGCGGCCATCCTCTCTAAATCGGTGAGAGGTTGTGATTTCCTTGCCAGGTATGGCGGAGAGGAATTTGCGGTCGTATTACCTGAGACCGGGAAAAGAGCAGCATTAAAAGTTGGCCAGAGAATTCTTGAAGAGATAGAGAATTTCAGGTTCAAATCAAAAGAAGAAGAAGCTATAGGCCTGATTACGATCACTGTCGGGCTTGCCACTTTTCCCAGGGATGGGCAAACAGGCCGTGTGCTTCTTGAAAGTGCAGATAAAGCTTTGTATAAAGGGAAAGAAATGGGCAAGAACAGGATCTGTACTACTGAAGAATGTTTTTAAGATATTCTACTGATCTGTTCTGAAAACTCACCCGGCCTAAAGAAGTTGAGCCAGCCTTTTTATCCCTTCTTTTATCATACCCGTATCGGGATAAGAAAAGTTAAGCCTTATTTCATTTTTTTTCCCTGTTCCTTTTGGGTAGAACTTTGCCCCCGGGATAAAAGCCACTTTATTCTTGATCGCTTTCTCAAATAAGTCATCTGTATTAATAGATTCATCAAAAGTGACCCAGATGAACATTCCTCCATCTGGGTTTGTCCATTTTGCTCCATCCGGCATATATTTCTCAAGTGAATCCATCATTGCTTCTTTTTTAGGTTTATATAGACTTATTATCTTCTCAATATGTGATCTCATATAACCTCTTTCTATGTATCTTGCAGTGACCCTCTGAGTAAGGCAGTCGGGGCTGACATTTACTTTCTGTGCCCATTTTACCATATGATTTATAGTTTCCGGAGGCCCTGAAGCAAATCCCAATCTAAGTCCCGGGCCAAGTATCTTTGAAAATGATTTTGCAATTGTTACGAGTTTCGGATCATTGAATTCTGTTCTGGCGATCTCCCATAGTGTCATTACCCGTTCGCCTGAGAACCTTAGTTCCCGGTAAGGCTGGTCCTCAAGAATGGGAAATCCGAACTTTGTTGCAACTTTAATGATATCCCGTCTTCTCTGCAGGTCCATAGTCCTTCCGGTAGGGTTGTGAAATTCAGGAATAACATATATAAATTTTACCGGTTCATTTTTTAAAGTCAGTTCTTTTAACTTTTCTTCAAGAAGATCGGGGCGCATTCCCAGATCGTCCATTTCTATTCCGACAAGCCGGGCCCCGCATGCTTCCATTGAAGTAATGGACCCGGGGAAGCTCGGAGCTTCACATAGAATTATATCACCGGGATTTATCAGGGTCCTGGTAAAATAATAAATTCCATTCGTTGATCCAACGGTGATCATCAATTCATCATCATTTAGATATGGCACCTCTTCAAAATTCTTTATTATATCTTTAAAAATCTTATCCCCGTCACTTGCTCCGTACTGAAGAGCTTCTGATCCTTCAGACAGTATCACTTCCGAGAACAATTGTGATAGTTTTTGTTTCGGGAATGAATCCGGATGAGGCAATCCTCCGGCAAATGAGATTATCCCCTCTACACTTTTTGTAACCTTGAGGATCTCTCTGATAAACGAATGCTCCATTTTGTTGGTTGCTTCTGAATATAAATTATCAAATAAAATATTATTCATCATATCTCCTGAATGCCGGAGCCCGGTTTCGGGCTCCGGATATATCGACTAACTTCTGTTAATCCTTAATAGATCGGTCAGAATTGAAAAACCTGTTTCGATCTTTCCTGCACCCGGGCCCACGATAGTTACATCGCCCAGGAGATCTGTGGTAAATGTAAGAGCATTTGTAGCCCCCATTACACCGGCAAGAGGATGGGAAAGATCCACCATTTCAGGAGTGACTGAACCTTTAACTTCCCCGTTGACCTTTTCTACACTACCTATAAGTTTCCATCTTTTATTGTTCTTTCCGGCACTTTCTATATCTTCGGGTGTGATCTGTGTGATTCCCTTACAGGGGATATCTGACACATTCAGGGATGCTCCCATTGCTATATTTGCAAGTATTGTTACTTTCCCCTGAGCATCATGTCCTTCCACATCACCTGTCGGGTCAGCTTCCGCATATCCCTTTTCCTGAGCGATTTTCAGAACCTCATCGTATCCAACACCTTTCTCCATTTCGGATAACATATAGTTGGTGGTTCCGTTAAGGATCCCTCTGATCCTGGATATTTCACATCCTGCCAGAGGCCCCTCTGACAAGTTTATCACCGGTGTCCCGGCACATACGGTTCCCTCTATGAGAAATTGGGCACCGTTCTCATCGGCTATTTTTTTCATTTCGGGGTAGGCAAGTGCTGCCGGTCCCTTGTTGCTTGTCACTATGTTCTTCCCGGCTCCCAGAGCTGTTCTGCAATGTTCCATTGCAGGGCCACCCGTTTTAAGATCTGTATAAGTAAGCTCAAGTATAGTTGTTGCATTGCTCTCTTTTATCATAGCTAAATTATCCCACTCTTTTAGATCTGTTGAAAATGGTGTTTTCTGCGAACCTTTCTCCAAGAGCTCATTAATATCGAGCCCTTGAGGATTATACACATTGCCGAAGTGAAGATCGGAAACAGCAACGATATCAAATTCAAAATCATATTTGCTCTTAAGGTATCCTTCCTTGTCCCGGAGTATCTCACAGATCCCCTGTCCGACAGTACCGAAACCAAGAATTGCTAATTTGTGCTTCATCTTTATCTCCTATTTGTATGAGAGTTTTCCGAAAGTTGCTTTATGCCCTCTCTTCATTATCTCTTTCGCGTCATTTGTACATCTTACACATTTATAATATATTACATCTCCTATTTGCTCTGCATTGGCCAACCTTTCATCTTTAGGCAGGAAATAGGCTCCCATGGTGTCAAGTTCCCTGGCGGTTCCGTCACTTTCGTATTTGATCGTCATATCTGTCCCTGAAGCGAGAACTTTGAACGCATTCTCAGTCCAGTTGAAATCTTCCAGACCGAGGTCAGGATTGATCCTGAGATGTCCTGCAACGGAAACTCCTGGAATCCCCGATTCTTTAAGTTCCCTTGCACACTGGATGAACATGTCAGGTGACTGGCCGTTGCCCAGATTTATCTCATAAATAGCAGTAGAACCATCTTCTCTGAGATATTCCTTCATAATGTTCATAAGCATTCTTAACTGGATCGCATTCTGGGTTGAAAGGAGCATTGATATCTTGAAACTGATATTCTTAATGTCGCGTGCAAAATAACAGGCTGCTACAATAGTTGACCAACTTGGATTGAGGAAGAAATCTCCTCCTGTATTAACCGCAGCTCTTATAATGCCGTCAAGATAAACAAGGTGGTTGTTGTTAGCAACTTCGACTCCGCCCAGGTTGCCGAACGGTGTACCCATATTTTTCAGGATCAGTGCCCGTGAATTGCTATCCGGAGCCCAGGTCTCAAATTTCTCTCCGGTTATTTTTTCGAGTCTTTCATATATTTCATTGCTGAGGGGGGTTCCTACCAGGTTTGTATTGCAGAACTTTTCAGCTCCCATTATATTTTCAGACATTGCCAGAGTTGTGAGAAGTTCTCCATTCAGAACGTAATCCTCTGTAAGAGCCATTACGGAAATGAACTCTTCCGGAACCAGTGTTTCCTGATCTTCAGCTATCCTTTTCATTGCTCTTAGTGTTATCGGTGCTCCCTGGAAACCTGAAACCTGAGTAGTAGCAATCCCGGGTTTTGTGAAACTGATGTTCTCTTTTTCTATGTAATCATCTACTTTTGGAAATACTTTTGCGTATTCTTCTGCTTTTTCAAGCATCTCACCAAAACCTTTCTCTTCGGCTACTTTTTTCCTTACGGGATACTCTCTCATTTTTTTTATTGACTCTTCAATTGCTGATGCTCCACCATAAGATTCCTTCAGAGCGTCGATCTGCTCCATATCTTTTTTTGATAAAAACGGGAAATGTAAACTCATTTGTTTTCTCCTTATTAATTTAATTTAATGATAGTGTCTTTTATTTTTGAAAGTGCTTCCTCAATCTCGCTTATGGATGTTGCATAACATAAACGGAGGTAACCCTCACCGTTCTCTCCGAAGGATGTCCCCGGGAGAAGTGCTACTCCGGCCTCGGAAAGAAGGTAGTCGGCGATCTTTTCGGAACTTTGTCCAAAACTTTTAATGTTCGGGAAAACATAAAATGCGCCATCCGGCCGCAGACATGTTATCCCGGGTATATCATTCAAGCCATCGACAATTATGTCTCTTCTCTTTTTAAATGTATTTTTAACTTCTTCGACCTGTTCCTGGGGCCCGGCAAGGGCTTCGATCCCCGCGATCTGTGTAAAAGAGGCCGTACATCCAACTGAATGGGTCATAAGAAGTCCGACTTTATCCGCTAATGCTTCGGGCATAATTCCATAACCGAGTCGCCAGCCGGTCATTGCATATGTTTTTGAGAACCCATCCATTATTATTGTCCGCTTCTCCATCCCCGGGATCTGGTATATACTGGCAACCGGTTCTCCGGAATATACAAGTCTTGTATAAATTTCGTCAGATAATACCCAGAAATCGTATTTCTCTGCTAACTCGGCTACTTTTTTCAGGTCTTCTTCAGGAGTTACACCTCCGGTCGGATTTGAAGGCGAATTAATTATCAATAGCCGTGTCTTTTCATTAACCTTTGCTTCAAGTTCATCCATATCAAAAGAAAAATTCTTTGATTCCCTGAGTGGGATTGGTACCGGTTTCGCCCCCATGGTTTCGATTATAGCCTTATAACTCGGGAATCCGGGGTCAGGATAAATTGCCTCATCACCCGGCTCTAAAATTGCCATCATCGGGAAGAAGAGTAGGGGCTTGGCTCCGGGTCCAACGACAACCTGATCGGGAATGAAATTCAATCCGAGTCTTTCTCCTGTGTATTCTGCGATCTCTTTTCTTAAAGAAGGTATTCCGGCAGAAGGTGTATACCTTGTTTCACCATTCATGATAGCTTCTGTTCCGGCTTTGGCAATATTTGCGAATGTCTGAAAATCGGGTTGTCCAATCTCAAGATGGATGATCTTTTTCCCCGAGGCTGCAAGCTCATTTGCTTTTGCCAGGACAGCATAAGCTCCCTCAGGCTCCAGATGAAGGGTTCTGTCAGCCAATTGATCGAATTTTTTGTTCATTTCAGTCACTTTTCCTTAGAGTTTTTTTATTGAAAGATCGTTAAGTTTTTCCGGAGTAGGAAATCCTTCGGCATCCCATCCTCTGACATGATAATATTTGTCCAGCCAGTCGGAAAATATTTCCTTTGTAAGATATTTACCTTTAAACATTCCTGCTTCCTGTTTTTCTGAAAAAAACCGTTCCGGGAGGGTGTCACTTGATCTTGATCTGCCGTTTCTGTAATTGTACATTCTGGTCATATTTGATATCTTCTCGCCAAGTTCGAGCAGTTTTTGGACATCAACTTTTAAACCTGTTAATGCCTGCAGAACAGGAGCCAGCCTGTCAAGTCCGAAGGGGACAAAATCGCATACAACAAGCGAATTCCTGGCATTTACATCATCCTGTCCCTCTTTTATAAATTGAGGCGTGTTCTCAAAAGTAAGATTTCCTGCCATCTCATCGGAGCATGACCAGAATCTTGTATGACTTGCAAAATCAGAGGTGGCAAGAGTAAGTCCCATCGAAGAGCTCCCCTTCACATTAACACCTGACAATTCCATTCCGGCTATCTGGATAGCAAAATATTCCGATCCTTTACCTATTTTTTCAGAAGCGATCCTTGTACCCTCTGCTAGCAGATCACCGATTCCGTCTCTGTGCGCTATTTTCTTCAGCAGGGTGAATTGGGCTTCGGCATTTCCAAAATTGAGTTCAATACCGTCAACATCGGATGAAGTAAGTATCCCTTTTTCAAACGCCTCCATTGCAAACGAAGTGACAACTCCAGCTGAGATTGTATCAAGTCCCAGGTCATCACATAAATAGTTGGCATAAGCAACACTTTCTGCATCACCGATACCACATCCGGATCCAAGATAAGCTGTGGTTTCATACTCCGGCCCCTCAACTTCGAGATCCTTCCAATTAGCCAGTTTTGAACATTTGATAACACAATTAAAACAGCTTACGCTTTTCCAGTTCAGTTTCTTTTTCATCGTTTCTGAAGTAATCCCTTCGTAGCCTTCAAACTGAACATCTTTGAAATTCCTTGTTGGCAGGAAGTTCCCGTCCTCATGTCCCATTCTTATCCACATGTTGGTCCCCAGTTCGTCTCTCTTTGCAGGGCCCGGGTGAGCAAGAATATCTTTGGTAAGTTCGCCATTCAGCTTTTTAAAGTTATCCGTGTCAAAGATCTCAATTTTTATATTACCTTCAACAACTATGGATTTCAGGTTCTTTGATCCCATTACAGCCCCTGCTCCGCCTCTTCCGAATTGGCGGTAGAGGTCTGAACCTATACAGGCGAATTTAACCAGCTTTTCACCCGCAGGACCGATCGAGGCAATTCTTGATCCGGGATATTGTTTCATCAGAGTTTTCTCAGTATCAAAGATGCCTTTTCCCCAGAAAGGAGCTGCGTCAATGAATTCGACCTTGTCCGGAGATATATGTAAGTAGACAGGTTTTTTTGATCTTCCGGTTATAATTAAATAGTCAATTCCGGATCTTTTTAATGCGGGCCCCCAATTACCACCCATATGGGAATCAAGGAATGTTCCGGTTAATGGAGATTTGGTTACAAGTGTTGAACGTGCAGAAGTCTGAACCATAGAACCGGTGAAGGGCCCGGTTGTGAAAATAAGCGGATTTTCCGGCGAAAGGGGGTCCTGGGTGATGATACCCATGTCAATCAATAATTTGAGACCCAAACCTTTTCCACCGATAAATTCTTCAAATAATTCAGGTGGAGGGGTTGAGAAGGAATATTTTTCCGTGGAAAGATCGATCTTTAAAAATTTGTTCATATAACCTTTATACATCTAGAAACCTCCTTTAATGCTTTAGTTTTTCAATAATTATGTCTTTATATTTTTTTAATTTTTTGGAAAGTTTCAGTAGGGTAGCCTGGTCGAACCGGATAGAAGGGCCTGACAAGCTGAAGCTTCCATAAAAATTGTGATGCTTGAGATAGAGAGGTACGGATATACAGATTAGCCCCTCTTCAAATTCTTCATCATCGATACTATGGCCTTTCAGTTTTATTTCATTGATCTGTTCAATAAGTTTTTTCGGATTACTTATGGTTTTGTGAGTTGTTTTCTCAAAACTTATGTTCTTTATTATCTCGCGCATCTCATTTTCAGGGAGAATGGAGAGGATTGATTTACCGAGTGAAGTGCAATAGAGTGGCAGAGTATCACCTATCGATGACTGGATCTGCAAACTTCTTTTGCTTTCGATCTTATCGAGATAAAGGACCATACCATTGTGGATCTTCGCAAGGTTAACGGTTTCATTTACCTCTTCCGAAAGTTCTCTCAGAATGGGGTGGATCTTTTCAATGATTATCTGTTTAAGGTACACTTTACTACCCATTTCAAAGAGAGAAATACCCAGATAATATAGATTGTTGATCCTTTCGAGAATATTTAACTCCTCAAGAGTTTTCAGGTTTCGGAAAGCAGTGGTTTTATTGATACCTAAGATTTTGACAATATCGGTCAGGGTGTATTTGCCCTGGTTTTTTTCTATTAATTTGACGATCTCAAATGCCTTTTTTATAGTGTTGCTCATGGTTTCACTATATGAAACAATGTTTCATATTTATAATTTCATTCTATTTTATAGAATTCAGATTGTCAATATTAAAAATATATAATTTACAAAAAAAACCACACATATAACTCCGAGCTTATCATTTCTATATAAAGAATAGTGGTATAATTGTGTGAAATGAAAATGCTTAAGATAGGAAATCTGGAATTGAAATACAGGACCCTTCTGGCTCCAATGGCCTCTCTTACCGATATTGTTTTCAGAAGGACAGTTGATGAGATAGGTGGGATAGGGCTGATGGTAACCGAATTGATATCAGCCGAGGGGTTGAGAAGAAAGCAGAGAAGGACGCTGGAAATGACAAGGACATTCGATTTTAAAACTCCTCAGTTTATTCAGCTTTTCGGTTCGGAACCGGAAGCATTCGCAGAGGCATCTGAATTCATTGAAAATGAGACAAGTTTTAGCGGGATAGATATAAATATGGGGTGTCCTGCCCGCAAGGTAGTAAAGAAGGGTGCCGGGTCAGCTCTCCTGCTCGATCCCCCGGCTGCCGGAAAAATATGCAGAGCTGTTAGAAAAGCTGTCTCACTTCCCGTTACGGTCAAAATACGGTTGGGTTATGAATCTGAAAACCTCCATGAGGTCCTCAATGTTCTTATCGGCGAGGGGGTTGATGCAGTTACAATTCATTTCAGGCTGAAATCGGATTACTATAGCGGAGATGCACGGTGGGAGTTTGCCGAGGGGTTAAAAGAGAAGTTCGATACTGTCATAATCGGAAACGGAGATATAAAGAGCAGGGATGATGCAAGGGAGAAATTTGAACTGGTTGACGGAATAATGATAGGACGTGCAGCGATAAAAAATCCTTTTATATTTTCTGAAATAGCCGGAGATCCTCCGGGTATGGACGGGAAGATGGAAGTGGCCGGAAGGATAATGGATCTGACCGAGGAATATTACCCTGAAAGTATAAGGCTTGCCAGGATCAAAGCCTTCACAAAATATCTCACTGCAGGAAGGCCTCATTCAAAAAAGATCAAACACGAAATATACAGGTCACGATCTTTTGAAGAAGTAAGAGCCCTGTTTGAATTAATATTTAATTAGTTACCTTTTTATACTCATCCTCATAAGGCAGATCCTGGTCGGTTTAATAGTGATCGAAACCCTGGTGGATTTTCCGGCATTATCATAAGCTATTGCATATAATTTGTGAACTTTAGCGGTAAAACGGGCCTTCGGTACAATGATCTCGAAAGG
>JAGLQR010000349.1 GCA_023136725.1 Candidatus Aminicenantota bacterium | reverse complement strand
TCAATTTCCTCAGTTCTGAGCAGATTAACTACTTTATTCCAGTATGATTCATTCCCATCATTATTTCCTTTGATCGTGAATGAAAGCATCACGAAAGGATTATTCCTCGGAAGGAGTATTTCCTCTCTTGTAAGGCGTGCGGAATCTATTCTGTCAGCCTCTCTTACCAGTTTGTCATAATTCCTCTTGAAATCATCCCTGAAATAATCGTAAATGATCCCTGCCGCAGAATGGGCTAATTTAAACTCGCCTTTGAAATCAGCATCAACTGAGTTTGTGAAATGGTGATCGAACCACCAGCTGCATCTATCATCATACGGGAGGTTTGCAATAATATCACCTTCTTTTATATCAACTTCCATGTTGTTTATTTTAACAGGCTCAACCCAGAGAATCGGCTCGGAAACATCAAATACATCCATTAGAAGTGCCGCACATACAATCCCATCCATATCGGGACGAGTCACAATTCTCATTTCGCTGCCCCCTGTCCAAATCCGAACTTCAGGAGAGAGATAACTTCTGCTCTTTCACCGATGAGATTTCTTAATTTTTCAAACACACTGCCTTCCTCGCCCCGCCACAGCACAATACCGCCTTCACAAACAAGATCCAGCATTGGGAAGTCCAACTCAGAATCCCCAGCAGTAATTAATGGCAATTCGTCTCCAAAAGCTACATGATATAGTTCAGCTTTCCCATTGTTAACCGGAACAGGCTCTTTTAATTTACCTGTGAGTTTCAATTTACCACCTTCATATTCGACAAATTCAGACTCTACACCAAAAACCTTACTTTTTTGAAGACCCAGATATTCCTCTGCAACAATTTTGACTGAAATTGAATTACTTGCAGAGATCACATTTATGTCATAGTTTTCTTTCTTAAGTAGAGAAACAAGTACTCTTATCCCCGTATCAACATGAGGGATACTTATCTTCTCTCCGGAATGTTCAAGGAACCTGAAATCACTATTCATCAATTCTCTTGTGAGATCCGCAATAAGATTAACCGGTACATTCTTCATACACTCTACAACTCTCTTATAAGCAGACTCTTTCTGCCCTCTGGAGATCATACTCTGATATTCATCCCAGGTGAGATCTATGAGGCTTCCATCTGTCTTCACCCTTTCCCTTAGTTCAAGATTCTTGATCCTGCAGAAAAGGGCATCACCGATATCTCCATTAAGTATAGTATTATCCAGATCGAAGATCGCCCGTTTTATTCCGTTACAGGACAGCCTTTTTATTTTTTTTGAAAGTTCAGCTGGAACTTCAGGACTATTTTTCTTACGGAAGTAACCAGGTAGCATTTTCATCTGACAATAATACTACCCATTATTACCTAATTCAAGTACAAAAAACAAAATAAATAACAGCTTTTACATCTTGAACCTATATGTAAATTTCAGCATGAAAATGTTATCACCCGGTGCACTTAACATGTCTGACAGATCTCTCCCGAAAGAAAGGTCGCCGGGATTACCAAAATCAGCCCTGTTCTGAGTCCAGACAAGATATAATGTCGAACCCAGCCTGTATTCCCATCTGAGAACTACCGTTCCCCTGAGGGATTTATAGTTGAAATCAGGATCTCCGAAAACAACCGGATCTCCACCATCTCCCGGATCAATTGTATATTCATCATTTTCATATGAGATCGTCGAATTCCCTTCTCCATACCTGTTGAAATTGTAAGTTCTCGGTTCTGCAAACTCGGAAAAGCTTCTGTAATGTCCGACAGCAATGAATGGCTGAATATAAGCCTGAAGACTGAGTTTAGGTGAAAATATCCAATTAAGCCTTAGAGTTAATGATAATGTATCCTGCTCGAGATCTCCGAACACATATCTTGTTCCGTAGGTTGACACCATAACAGGATCATCGAAGTTCCCTATCCACTGGCTACCGTTTATGTTCTTCTCATAACGGGGTGAAACAGACATATTAAAATTAGAGCCGGGTTTCCACCTGAGGCTCGCAGATATAGAATCACGTGACCTTCCCCAGTCGCTTATGAGATGAAATGTCCCGAAACCGAAGACAAAAGGCTTCCGCCCGTCACTATTTACCCACCAGTCTAACCAATCATACTTCTGCAGACGCATCAACGGGCCGCCTCTGGTCCGTGAAGCATCCCACATTTGCGGGTTGTGGCTCCACTGCCAGTAAAAGCTCCAGAAATTAGTAAAGGTCATACTATTGATTAGTATGATTCTCTGTTCTCCGACCTTATCCCCTCCGAAATTATAATTTCTTTGTGTGAGCAGATTAACCCGCCAGTTTCTCAAAAACTTCCATTTTTTATAAGATTTATAACCAACCATAATATGACCATTGATCACATCTCCACCCCATTGGAATCCCATATCTCTCGCATCAAAACCAGGAGAAATAAATCCTATAGCTGCATGGAACATCAGGTTTCC
>JAGLQR010000348.1 GCA_023136725.1 Candidatus Aminicenantota bacterium | reverse complement strand
TGAAATAGTTAATAACAAGGATCACTATACCTGTGGTTGGATTAATCATGCTTGAGAATAGGAAATAGACATATAAAAACAGAAGAATCACCGGGGGTATGTAGATAGAAATGAAGATTATCTTTGACCTGATTCTCTTAAATATTGCAGATCTTACAGGGAAAAAGATCGAATAGTGGAGAAGAAGAGCGGGGAATAGTATGAAGCAAAGCCTGTCGAGGGTCAGGAAAATAAAATCTGAAAAATTATATGCACCGGTAGGAGAGAATATAAGGAAACCGGAAAATGTAATGCTGAGAAGATAAAATTTTTTCGGAGTGATAATGCCTTCCCCTTTTTTCAGGTTGGAATTAAGGATCATGAGGGTCATGAAAAGCATAAGTACTCCGGACAATACCAGAATATAGTAAAAAGAGGGTGTGTATCTGAATATGATATCTATATCGCTTCTTTTAAGGAGATCATCTCTTTCGATCTCATAAATGCATATCTCTTTATTCTCGATCACACGGGCAAGGTCGATTTTATCCCTGACCATATATTTGTTTATTGTGAAAAGGATATCGCCTCTTTTTATCCCTGTTTCAGGAGGTGCTTTTTTGCAGACCAGTCCGTCAGTGGTTTCAATCCATACAATATTATCTGTTCTGGTTTTCCATTGGATTTTCTGAAATATGTTAGTAAGTGAGAATATTACAAATATCAGGAATATGAAATGCCAGGGATATTTTTTTATCATAGAAAAATATCTGTGTCAGCCATTTTAAAAGACCATTTGATCTTATCTTTTTTATTTAAAGGTTTCAGGTTCTTTTGATAAAGTTTTCTGGAGAATATATCAGGCTCTAGTGATAGAAAATCATCCTCAATCGATCCTTCTTCACCTTCTCCGATAATATCTCCTGCTGATGTATCTTCAAAATTATCACTTCCGGTATGTAGTTGATCCTGAGACCTTGTAAAACCCGGTGGCAAAAAAAGAATAATTATTATAAGAATCAGAACTCTCATATTAGTATTATATCAGTATCCGGAATATTTTGGAATAAGGGTTCTTACTGGAAAGAAAAAGCGAGGACAGGGTCCCCGCTTTTATAATTTATAATTATCTGTTGTTTAAAAGATATCTGGTGAATGAACTACCATTCATTTTAGCATATTTAGAATCGATGTCACCTTCGAACTTTGTATTTTTAAGGTTTACATCAGACCTGAATTTTGTATATTTGAAATTTACATCATCGCCGAACAGGACATCTTTAAAGGTAACGCCCCTTTTGAATTGGGCATATTTAAAGTTAGCTTCTCTCATGAACTTTGAACCTTCAAACATTCCGGTTTCGGGGAATTTTGTATACTTAAAATTTGCCTCATCCTTGAAAGTGCATCCTGTAAATATCGATTCCTCTTCGAAATCTGAATATTTATAATTGGCAACTCTCTTATAAACACAATCAGTAAAGATGGCATCATCTTTGAATTTGGTATATTTGAAATTCGCATCTCTTTCGAATGTAGAGCCTGCAAAGCTGATTTCATTATAAAAAATTGAATATTTGAACAATGCCTCTTCCTTGAATATACTTTTTTTGAAATCTGAATCTTCCAGAAATTTCACATATTTAAAGGCAGCTTTTTCTTTAAATACCGAATTTGTAAATATAGCATCTTTATAGAATTTCACATTATAGAGTTCATCCTTAATTTCATCACTGAAGTATGCGATAAAATCCCCATCAAAAGTACAATTTGAAAACCTGACAGGAACCCTGACATGGATTGTATATGTCTTGTTCTTATTGAAGAATTCTTTTTTACGGGTCTTATCATCAACTTTTCTGAAATCAAGATCACCTTTAATTGTTGCATTTGAGTAAACAACTTCCTTTCCTGAATTGATCTTCTTGATAATATCATTTGCATTTACTATGGTGCCGGAATAAATCAGTCCTGCTGAAAGCATAATCACCATTGAAAATATTAATTTTTTCATACTAACCTCCGAATAAATTTCCTTATGTTAATAGAACGGTATTATTAAGAAAAAGTTCCGTTATTAGTAAAAAAAAGAAGTTTTCGGTAATATAGTTATCTATTTCTGAACGGGTGGGCAGCCAGCCTGCCTGTTTGTTTATTTCGATTCAAATAACATGAAAATCCATAGCTTTTTTTATAGCCTGGGTCCTGGATTTTACACCCATTTTTTTGTACAGATTATAGACATGGGCCTTAACTGTTTTTTCACTGATAAAAAATTTTTCGCTGATCCCAAGGTTAGTCAGGCCTGATGATATTGCCTGAAGTATCTCCAGCTCTCTTGCCGATAACTTGAAAACATTTTCAGTATTCGGAATATTTCTAACACCCTGACTCAGGTCGATCAACTGAGAAATAAGGCTTTCATTCATTTTTCTGCTTATCCAGAACTCATTTT
>JAGLQR010000347.1 GCA_023136725.1 Candidatus Aminicenantota bacterium | reverse complement strand
GCAACCGAGGGTCCGTTCTTTACAAAAATACTGCAGTTTATCTCTTTTGCCATCCTGCTCAATTTATCAATATTTCTTGAATGCATGATTGCGGTATGCCTGAATCCATGTTCGGCTTTAACTGCAATATCTATTCCATAATCGACATCCGGTACTCTTACCAGAGGGATGACCGGCAGAAGTTGTTCCGTCCATACGAGAGGGTGATCCTCTTTAACAGGTGCAACAGCCATCCTGATATCGGGTGAGACATCCATGCCGATCTCTTTTAGTATTACCTGAATATTTTTCCCTATATAATTCTTATTAATTACTCCAGGTTTTCCCGGGCCTTTTTGTTCTGTGAAGAGAACTTTGTCAAGTTTCCTGATCTGTTCTTCTGATAATACAACTGCATTATTTCTTGAAAAAGCATCAAGAAGTTGATCAGCAATTGATTCTACTGCAAATATCTCCTTCTCAAGGACACAGATGATATTATTGTCGAGAGAAGCTCCTTTCACTATACATTTTGCGGCGTTTTCAATGTCTGCTGTCTCATCCACAACTACAGGAGGATTCCCGGGGCCGGCACAAATTGCCCTTTTCCCGCTCTCCATTGCAGCTTTAACAACAGCTTCTCCCCCCGTAACTACCAGGAGGTTTATGCCTGGATGTTTCATAAGCTCTGAAGCTGTCTGGATTGTGGGAGATTCGACGGTCGTTACAACATTTTCGGGGCCTCCGGCCTCTGTTATAGCTTTGTTCAATAGTTGAATGTTATATATGCTGACCTTCTTTGCATTCGGATGAGCGTTGAAAACAACTGAGTTTCCTGCTGCTATCATCCCTATTGTATTACAGATTATTGTTGATGTCGGGTTAGTAGAGGGAGTAATGGAACCGATAACTCCATGTGGAGCAAGCTCCATTAATGTGAGGCCGTGATCTCCAGAGTATGCATCCGGTTTCAATATTTCGGTACCTGGAGTCTTATTGATAACCAGGCGATTTTTCTGAACTTTGTCCTCTAATCTTCCCATTCCGGTTTCATCCCATGCCATCTTTGCAAGTTCCTCTGCATAGTTCAACATCTCTTTTCTGATGTTCGAAATAATCTCCCCTCTTTGCTCGAGTGGGAGATTTACGAACTTTTTCTGGGCAATTGCTGCAGCTTTCACTGCAGAGTCTATAGATGTGAATATTCCGTTTCCAATATTAGAAACTATATTGTCCTGAATATTCTCTTTGTTAAGAAGAGAGACCACTCTCTCTGCAATCCTGTCGATCTCTTCTTTTTTCAATGGTGCCATTTTGATCTCCTGAAAGATGCATGCCCTAAAGTGGAAAGTTTAATAAACTTCACTTCCTGCTGCTCTGATCAGAACTTTGTTCAGCCGTCTGCGCCTTTTTTATAAATTATTTTCCCTTCAACCTCCCAATTATCTACAATGGCCATGACCACTGCGTCACAAGGGCGGTTTTCTGTTCTTTTTGTCTGTCTGGCTGAACTTCCACTTGCATACAGGACGATCTCACCTACACCGGCATCAACTGCATCAGCGGCCACAACAATGCCACCTTTCACTTTTCCATCGGAATCGATCTGTTGAAGGAGCAGGAACTTAAGTCCATCCATACTTGATTCCTTCTGGGTTGATACAATAGTACCGATAACTTTAGCGAGGATCATGTTTTCTCCAAAAGGTTATTTGTCCTTCATTTCAGATTTTGCTTCTTTTGTCCTTCCCAATGGTATAACAGCATCAACATTCTGATGAGGCCTTGCAATGATATGGATAGCAACAACCTCTCCAACCCTTGCAGCTCCAACTCTGCCTGCATCGCAGGCCGCTTTTACTGCTGCTACATCACCACGGATTATTACAGTTACATATCCGCCACCGGTTTTCTCATAAGATACCAGATCTACTTTTGCAGCTTTCACCATTGCATCTGCTGCCTCTACAACTGCTGGAAAACTTCTTGTTTCTAACATTCCCAGTGCTTCTGCCATTTTTTTCTCCTATTTAATCAATTATATGTTTTATTTATTTATGATCTGTTCTTCCTGTTACATCTTCAATTGCATTTACAGCTGCTCTCCATCCGACATCGATATCCTTCTCATCTCCCCCGAGATAGACCCTTCCGAAACTGCCGAATGACCTTACTTCAAGGATATTGATCGCGGCTGCTTTCTCAGCTTCGTTAGCTGCCAGGGCAGCATAAGCTGCAGGCTGGACCTCCAATACGAACATCGTTTCGCCGGGGACTATCAGATTGCCGTGTCGCATCCTGTTTATCAATTGGGTCTGATAATCATCTATCCTTCTGATAACCTGTTGAGAATAGATCTTCGGTTTCCATCTATCCTCTTCTTTACAGTCGAGTGCTTCCAGAATAGCTCTGCCGGCCTGTCTGACATCCGCTTGAGATTCAGAGTGGATCTCAAGCATCCCGAACAGCCTTTCAACTA
>JAGLQR010000346.1 GCA_023136725.1 Candidatus Aminicenantota bacterium | reverse complement strand
CTGATCCAGGCTGAATCAAATTACAAAACGGCACTCAGGTTGATCGAAGTAGCTGGTGCCAAACTTGAGTATTCAAGGTCAGCTCTTGACAGTATGACAGAAAGATACAATGTTAATGCTGCAACCATAACCGAGGTCTCACAAGCCCGGTCACAATATTTGCAATCTCAATATGATCAGGTAGATGCAAAACTGAATTTATTCAGACAGGGGATAACTTTGCTCTACCAGATAGGGGATACAGAAAAAATGTTATCTCTGGTCAAGTAAAAAATATTAAGGAGAAAAAATGAAAAAAAAATCAATTATTATTTCAATCGTAGTTATAGTGGCAGCTCTGGTCTTATTTATGCTGTTTGGTACAGGAAGGTCAGGAGGTGAAGAGGGATATAAACTGGTAGAAATAAAAAAGGGAAGTATTGAAAACCTTGTTTCCAGCACCGGGACATTATCTGCACTTGAAACTGTTGAAGTCGGATCGCAGGTGTCAGGAATAATCACTAAACTTTATGTCGATTTCAACTCTTCTGTAAAAAAGGGGCAATTACTTGCAGTTCTGGACAAAACCCTTTTTTTAGTCTCGGTCAATGACAAGGAGGCTTCTTTGAGCCGTTCCCGCGCAACTTTGAACAGAGCCAATGCCGAGGTGAGAAGGAACCAGCCGTTATATGAGAAAGGGCATATTTCCGGAGCGGAATTTCTGGTTATAAAGACAGATGCGGAAAAAGCTGTAGCAGATTTGCAGATATCAGCTGCTGCTTTAAAGAGAGCGAAAACCAACCTCGAATATAGTGAGATTAGATCGCCTATTGACGGGACAGTGATAGAAAGGACGATAGATGAAGGGCAGACTATTGCAGCCAGTTTTCAGGCTCCGAAATTATTTGTTGTGGCTGAAGACCTGACCAGAATGCAGATAGAAGCAAAAGTGGATGAGAGTGATATAGGCCAGATCAAACAGGGGCAGGAAGTCCGGTTCTCTGTCCAGGCATATTCTGAAAAAATCTTTACAGGGAAGGTAAGACAGATCCGCCTTCAGCCTGAAACTATTCAGAATGTTGTAAATTATACGGTGATCGTAGATGCTCCGAACAATAACAGGCTGCTTCTCCCCGGGATGACAGCAACTGTCGATTTTTTAATAGAGGATGTAAATGATGTATTGCTGATATCAAATAAGGCATTCAGTTTTTCACCTCCAATGGAAGAGATGAGAAAAATATTTCAAAAAATGAGTTCAGGAGGGAAAGGTAGTGGACAGGGCGGCAGATCCGGAATGAACCCTTTTGGAGGAAATACTTCCGGCGGGCCCGGGGGATTCAAAATGCCGGAAGATATCGGCAGGGTTTTCTATGTGGATAAAGATAATAATCTTGCAATGTCGATCTTCAAAAAGGGGGTAACTGACGGGATCAATACAGAAGTAAAAAGTGTGATCAGGGGAGAGCTCGTTTCCGGGAGCAAAGTAATAACCGGCATCGAAAAGGTTAAGAAAAAAACCAACTCCGGATCAAAGAATACTCTCCTCCCAAGTCCCGGTAGCGGCCGGAGATAAGGTTAGTAAAATGGAAATAATTAAAATAGAAAAAATAAGAAAAACTTACACAGTCGGTGATGTTAAAGTTCATGCCCTGCGGAAAGTAGATCTGACAGTGAAAAAAGGGGAGTTCGTTTCGGTAATGGGATCATCCGGATCCGGGAAATCCACATTAATGAATTTGATCGGATGTCTTGATACTCCCACATCCGGCACATACATACTTGACGGGGAAAAAATCGATGAACTGAAAAAACCTCAATTGTCTGATATCAGGAACCAGAAGATCGGGTTTGTTTTTCAGGGTTTCAACCTTCTTCCCAGAACAAATGCTCTTGAAAATGTTGAACTGCCACTTTTGTATGACAGGAGAGGGAGGATAAAAGATCCTTCGGAAAAAGCTAAACAGGCATTGGACAGGGTTGGATTACTTGACAGGATGGACCATGAACCGACACAGCTTTCCGGAGGGCAACAGCAGAGGGTTGCACTTGCACGGGCACTGGTAAATGAACCCTCTATCATCCTGGCAGATGAACCGACCGGGAACCTCGACTCCCGGACCTCCATCGAAATGATGAAAATATTACAGGAACTTAACAGTCAGGGAATAACTATCCTCCTTGTCACTCACGAGGAGGATATAGCTTGTTATTCAAGCAGGATAGTCAGATTAAGGGATGGAATAAAGATTGATGATAAAGTTTTAACTGAGATCCGGTCAGCAGCGAAAGACCTGGAGGATATGGGAACCCTTCCGGTTGAGTTGAACGGGAACGGATATTCCCCGGAGGTTTAGTCAATGAAAATAAAAAATCTATTAAAAGTTGCATATAAAAGTATCATTAAGAACAGAATGAGGAGCTTCCTGACAATGCTTGGAATAATTATTGGTGTCGGGGCCGTAATAGCCCTGGTTGCCAT
>JAGLQR010000345.1 GCA_023136725.1 Candidatus Aminicenantota bacterium | reverse complement strand
CAATGGAAAGGCAACTCCCTCCAAAACAAGTATCATACATAATAAAATGAGTAATTTATTTTTCATTTATCTGATTCTCCTGAGTTATAATTTATTGATTTTTTATAAAATTGACAGCAAATTCCAGAACTTCATCTCTTCCCTGTCTTATACCTGAAATTGTAGGGCGGATTGTATGATCGATCTTAACCCCGACCCTTTGAGTCGGTGTACCGTCAGAGTAAAAAACACCGATTCCTGAAAAACTTGTCCTGATCCCACCCGGGAGAGTTAATCTTGATACATTGCCATCTGCACCTGCAGTCTGACTGCCGATTGTAGTCGAGTTCGGCGCCTTTTGAAAGATCATGCAGGTGAATTCAGATCGACTTACAGATCTCTCATCAACAAGGATCACAACCTTTCCTTTATAATTTATACCATTGCTGCCGTAAGGACCGATCCAGTAAGAATCACTGAAAATAAAGCTTCCAGGATTCACAGGGTCAGGTATTTTGAATTTAGCAAACTTAACAGAATTAAGAATGAGATATTTCACAATTTGTGTAGCTGTTCCGTTTGGATAATTCCTCAGATCAAATATTATTCCCTTCGTATTCAGTAACTCTGCATTGGTCATAACCGGATCAACATCCTCAGGCATTAGAAGTCCCATATTTATGTAACCGATATTCCCGGGGAGAATGTCCCATATCTTTCCTGCTAATCTCTCTTCTTCTGCATATAGATCATAGAAATGGTGTCTGTCAAGAGTAAAGACTTTTTCAATTCCATCTCTCAGGATAGTTATAGAACATTTTTCATTGCTTCCACTGAACATGAAATATCCGGCATTATAGTGAAGTCTGGCCTCGTTTGATGCAGCCATGTATTGAAGAGTAAAATCTATTAATTCATCTACATTCTGTCCATTAAAACTGATAATTATATCACCGGGGCGAATATCTGCATTAGAAGTGTTAAGATTGTCGTATACTCTTGTTATGGCGTATTTATTTTCAATATACCTGACGTCAAAAGGGGGGAAATAAACTCCCCAATAATTATCAATTGTTATGCTACGGAAGGAAGCATGTCCGTCATTGATACGTGCCGTAAATTTTCTCATTACTAAATTGTACTCGAGAGCATTTTGCGCATTTATTACTTGCGGGATAAATTCCTCAAGTACACCTTCCCAGTTTTCCCCAATCACATCCTTATAAGGGAAAAAATAGTGAATAATATTCCAATATCTGAAAAGTGCTAAAAGCCTTATATTTTCACCGGGGTATTCATAATCAGCATATGATTTCTCATTCTCATATATAGTATTTCCAATATATTCTGAATATTGTACATAATGCCTGGTCTCATTAAGATTATTGTTTTTTAATATCTTTAGTAGAAGAGTTGTGTACCAGTCAAAAATAGTTTGATCTTCAAGCCATGTAAAATTGGGATCGGCGATAGGAGTGTCGGGAATAGTATTATCATAATCCATATAGTTTATACCGCCTGCCTTTCGGATCAACTCAATTACCTCATTATTCAATGCTGTTAAATTTTCGGCACCGGAGAACTTTGGAATTGAAGATAATAGTATTTCATCCCAATCATGAAATCCCTTCGCAACCTCCGGGTGAAAATATTTCAAAAATCCCCACACTTTACATAGTGCGGATAGATTTGTAGTATTTTCAACCCTTTTTAAAGATGCGGGTTGTAATAGTGAGACTGACAAAAATAAGGTTAAAACAATAAATGAAATGGCTGTTTTTTTTAATCTCAATTTAAGCTCCTTAGTAATTATTTTCCAAAAATTGGATTCTGATCCAAAACTTTTGTTTCTGTAACTTAGTACGCTGTTTTTCAGTGTATTTTCGTATTAAAGTGAATAGAAAATAAAAAACATTACCTTTTTCATAGAGAATCGAAGGCACTGATTATTAGGATTTTTTTCTTATTTCATATTAGTTTTGAAAATACATCCAAAATAAATTTGAAAAACAAATTCTAATTTAGTAACGTATGAAATTCAGAGAGGATTAATGAAAACAATGTCCGGATATATAACATTTTTTGTCCTGTTTTTAGTGTTTTCCACTTTTAATTATTCAAAAAATCCCAGATCAGTTGAAATCACAGGTTTTGTATATGATACAGCTATACATTATATAAAAAATTCCCGTGTTGAAATAACTAATATCTCTGAGAAAGGAGCAAAAGCCGATAATGGATATTTTGTTACTTACACCGATGAAAAGGGAGAGTGGAAAATAAAGATCCCGTTTCATAAAAAAATTATGGTCAAAGTTTATTCGAACGGATTTAAACCAGAGAAGTCAATCATTGATATGGAGATAGAGAAATCTTTAGGCAATGCTAAAACTATTGTCAGAACTCAAATGAAAAAAGGGATGAAACATATAGAGTGGGGAAGTTTTGAGCAGCATATGTTATATGTAAGATCTTCATTCCAGAAAGCTATCGAAGATTTGTTGA
>JAGLQR010000344.1 GCA_023136725.1 Candidatus Aminicenantota bacterium | reverse complement strand
GCGTATGATAAGGGTAAGGACATTTGTTTTTCTGATCTCAATAATTTCAATTATAGTTGGAATAAGGCTTTTCTTCAGTTCAATATTCTATGCAGGTCTGAGAGAAAGTATCCCTGTACTTAAGAAATTTTACTTCTCACACTGGATAGCATTAATATTGCTTCTTGCTCTCATCCTCCTGGCAATTTTCAGGAAAAGTTTAAAAACCAAACTTATCGGTAATCAAAATTCCAACTATGGCAAAGCATTTTACTATTTCATGGAGAGGGAGAAAATATCATTAATTCTTGCATTCCTGATCCTGCTGAGGGCAGGAGAATGGGCAGTTACAGTAATGGTTGCTCCGTTAATAGTTGATATAGGTATTAAGTCACATTATGGATGGATAAGCGGAGGGATCGGCCTTCCTTCATCCATTGTAGGAGCAATGCTTGGCGGCTGGATGATTTCCCGTTATTCTCTTAAAAAAGTGATCTGGCCGTTTATTCTACTACAGAATCTCACAAACCTGGTATATATGACACTTGCAATTCACCTCAGTTCGTTCATCAATCTCAATACCGGTGCAGATACTCCTGTCCCGATAGGAACCGTGAATCTAATATTTACGGCAGCAGTACACTCTTTCGATCAATTTGCAAGTGGACTGGGGACAGCAGTGCTCATGACCTACCTTATGAGGATATGTCATACAGAATTTAAAGCGACCCATTATGCGATCGGGACCGGATTGATGAATCTCAGCGGCCTTTTTGCAGGGATCTCCAGCGGCTTCATTGCAGGATGGCTCGGGTATGCCTGGCTCTTCGGGATCAGCTTCGCATTCTCTATTCCCGCTATGGTGATGATACCATTCCTCCCCTATCTTACCCGGAAAAAATAAAATCGAAACTTTTTCGGTATCTCAAACGTCTAATAAGTGTGAATGAAGTTTTTTTTGTAATTCCTCCTGGGAATTTAAAGATATAAGGAAGGGGCATTGCCCGGTGCCCCTTCCAGTTCCCAGTCAATCAACTGATCATCAAATTTAATTATTTTGCTTATTGTTTACGAAATTAGTATAAATTAGTTGTAGATATCAGGAATATAAGATGATCAAAAAAGAATCAGAAAACATTGTAGAACTGAAAAAAGAGGTTTCCCGGCTGAAGAAAGAACTGGAAACAATAAAGAAAGATATAAATAAACAAAAAATTGCTGAAAATGTATTGAAGGACAGAGAGGAGGAGTTACGATCTATTACCGACTCAAGCATTGACACTATTTTCATTATCAATAAAAAGGGTGTTTTTGAATTTATAAGTAAAGGTATTACTGATAGTTCCGGATATCTTCCGGAAGAATTGATGGGGAGATCATTTTCAAGTTTTGTACCAAAAAAAGAACTCCCAAAATATCTGAAAATACTTAAAGATGTCTTCATGGGGGAAAAAATCAAAAGTTTTGAAACCTATGTATATGACAAAAAAAAAAATATGATCCCAGTTGAGATAACTGGCCAGATGTTTAAAAGAGGAAAAAAATTTGTTGGAGTGGGAAGTATAAGAGATATTCGCAATAGAATAAATTCCAAAGAAAAACTGAGAAAATCAGAGGAAAATTATAAAAATATATTTAATATAACAAACGAGGCCATATTTATATACGATAAAGAAACGAGATCTATAATTGATGTTAATGTCGCTGCTGAAAATATATACGGATATTCAAAAAAAGAATTAAAAAATATGCAGGCCGGGACATTGAGTTCGGGGGATGATTTATTTACAGAGGATACAGCAAAAGAATTGTTTGAAAAAACCATTAAATCGGGCCCTCAAAAATTTAATTGGCTGGCAAAACGAAAAGGAGGGTCAAAATTCTGGGTTGAAGTAGAGCTGCGAACTGTGGTGTTCAACGGATCTGAAACCATAATGTCAATTGTAAGGGATATAAACGAACAAAAGAATGCTGAATTCCAAAGAGAGGTTGCACTGGAATCTCTGAAAGACAGTGAAGAGAGGTACAAAACCCTTATCGAGCATTTCATGGATGGTGTTATAGTTCATGCTGAAAATAAGATCGTATATGTCAATCCGGCCAGCATAAAAATCATGGGACGCGGACAAAAAAAGGATTTTTTTCTTGGAAGAAATATTTCCGACTTTGTCCATCCGGATTCATTAAAAGATATGTGGAAAAGGGTAAAACAGGTATATGATAAAAAATCAAATGTCGGACTTATCGAAGAAAAATTTATCAGGACCGACGGAAAAATAATTAATGTCGAAGTTATGGCCTCTATGATCAACTATGCAGGGAAACCTGCATCACTTGTCGTTTTTAAGGATATCACAGAAAGAAAAGCATCCGAAATAAAGCTGGAACATTCCGAAGAAAGTTACAAAGACTTATTTAATAACGCAATTGACTCTATCTATATCCAGGATGAGAACGGAATATTCCTTGATGTTAACCAGGGGGCAGTTGATATGTACGGTTATACTAAAAAATTCCT
>JAGLQR010000343.1 GCA_023136725.1 Candidatus Aminicenantota bacterium | reverse complement strand
GCGCTGTTCTTTAACTTCCTGTCCTTTCTGAAAAAACTCTTTACAACATCAAAACCGCCTATATCAAGTTGGAATGCATTTGCCCGGTATGACACGGAGTACCATTCATTAAAAAGATGATGCCCTAATGATGGGGCTCCATTCCCAAGTTGGTCCCCGTTATTCTGAACACCATGTTCAAAAGGCATCCGGGATCTTGCAATAGATGATAATGCAGGCCAGGTAGAAGCTATAGGAGTATATGCTTTTGTAAAAATCAAATTTTCTTCAGCGATCCTGTCCAGATTGGGGCTAAAACTTATTTTATCCGGATAGAGCTCCTTCAGTTTTCTATAATACCCAAGATAATCAGCCCTGAGGGTATCAATAGTGATCAGCAGAATATTCTTATTCTTTCTGTGGTCAGGCCCTCTATCCGGGACTATAACCAGGCTGATAAGATCAAAATTATCTCCATCCAATCCCCCACTATCCTTTACAGAAAAACTGAGCTTATCACTATTCCCCAATGAAACAGCGGCCTTTATTGATTTTCTGAACTGTAGATTTGAACCATCTCTGTAAAATACATTTTTATCAAGATCCAAGGCAAGGATTAGATCGTTTTGAATTTTTATCGTTAAATTTATTTTTCGTTTATTCCAGCTCTTATCTTTTTGAGTTGTAAAAATGAAATCAAATGTAAGATAACCGGTGATTTTACTTCCGGGGAGCCATTCAAATCCCTCTGTTACCGGTACATTAATATTTACCAGTTTTTCACCTTTGAATCGCTTAACACTGAATTCCCCGAAATCATTAAAAGGACGGGTAAAACTTTTTTCACTCCCACCGGAACAACCCGTAAAAATCACTGATAAAGCAAAAAGAACCAATAGTATTTTATAAATTTTCATTTTTGTTTCCTTGAAAATTATATCACCAATTAGCATACTGCTCAATAACTCACCGGAATGTAATAATGCTCTTGTCTTATAATTGCTGAATATCAATTATTCAAAATGGTCAAACCCTTTTCTCCGCAATTCAAGTAACTTGCCCTGATACTCTACAATAACACCTTCTTCATCGATAACATCACCGATAATATGGTATTCCACGGCTGTTTTTTTCATCTTCTTCTCCTTCTCGGGAGAAATTGTAAAAAGAAGAGAGAAATCTTCACCCCCGGCCAGAACAAGTTCGGTCTCCTTCAATTCATATTTATCACATATTGCCTTCATCTCATCTGTAACAGGTATTTTCTCATATTTGATCCGGGCACCTTTGTTAGAACTATCCATTATTCTGCCGAGATCGATCATCAGTCCATCTGAAACATCTATCATCGAATTTACAAATTCAGAAAAAACCACTCCTTTGGCAATTTCAGGATCCGGAACTTTGTGCAGACCTGAATAATAAGGGATGTTTATTCCCCGTTTTAAAAGTTCCATCCCGAGAGAGGATTCGCCAGTTACTCTGGAAATCCCTATCAGGTCTCCGGCTTTGGCTCCATCCCTTCTTATCGGGTTTGAAGAATTCCCAACCATAGTTATTGATATGAAAAGTTTGTCAGGTGAAGAGGACATATCTCCCCCGGCAAGTTTAACATTCCAATTTTTACATCCATTTTTCAGTTCTTTGAAGAATCGCTCAAGCTTTTCACCTTTAAAATTTTCCGGAAATCCTATTCCGAGGAAAAAATACTCCGGCTCCCCACCCATAGCAGCAATATCACTAAGGTTCACAGCAAGAGCCCTGGCAGCAATTTCCTCAGGAGTGAAATATGAATGGTTAAAATGGACACCTTCGATCAGGATATCCATTGTGATAAGCTGAAAACCATTCTCTCTCTTTATTATTGAAGTGTCATCACCTATTCCGGTACCGTCTGTAAAGGGAAATTCAGATTTCAGATACTTAACAAAACTGTTCTCATCCATAAAATGTTTTTATTTCATAGCCTCTGCAACAGCGACCTCAATATCCCGGACAAAAACAAAATCGATCCCTTTAAGGTATATCTCATTAATATCTGAAAGATCTTTCTTGTTCTTTTCAGGAAGGATGATCTTCTTTATCCCTGCACGTTTGGCTGCAAGAACTTTTTCTTTTATTCCGCCAACAGGCAATACTTTTCCTCTGAGTGTGATCTCTCCGGTCATCGAAACCTTTCTGTCAACTTTTTTATTACAGAAAAGGGAGGTCAGGGCTGTTGTGAGTGCAACACCTGCAGACGGGCCGTCCTTTGGTATTCCTCCTTCCGGAAAATGAATATGGATATCATATTTTTCAAACTTTTCTTCGTCAATTCCCAATTCCGAACTTCGGGATTTTATAAAACTCAGGGCTGCAGTAGCCGACTCCTGCATTACTTTACCGAGAGATCCGGTTAATATAAGTTTGCCTTTGCCCGGTATAAGCTTAGTTTCTACGAACAGGATATCTCCTCCATAAGGAGTCCACGCCATTCCGGTGGCAACACCAACCATGTCTTCTTCAAGAAGCTGGTCCCTGAA
>JAGLQR010000342.1 GCA_023136725.1 Candidatus Aminicenantota bacterium | reverse complement strand
GTTATCCAGATAATTGTCGTAATGATCACTGCTGAAAGTAGTTTAACCCAGTTCGCCGGGTCTGCAAAACCTATTGCAGAGTGAATAAATTCAAAATATATTGCGATACAAAGTGCCGAGATCATTGCAGATAGTTCACTTATCGCATTTATTCTCCACCAGAACCATCTTAGCATGAAGAGAAGGCCAGTCCCGGCACCGATCTGTAAAAGGATATTAAAGGCCTGAAGTGCATTCTCCAGAAAGAGTGCCATAAAACTTGCAGCTACCATCAATATTGCAGTAGATATTCTCCCGATTCGAACGAGTTCCCTGTCACCTGCATCTTTTTTGATGAATCTTTTATAGAAGTCATTAACTATATAAGATGAGCCCCAATTGAGATGAGTGGAGATTGTAGACATGTATGCAGCTATCAGAGAGGCAAGAACCAGTCCCATTATTCCCGGAGGGAGGAATGTGATCATTGCAGGGTAGGCGATATCATTTCTTATGAGCTCCGGATCAAGATGGGGGAATGCTGATGATAATGAGGCAAGGTCGGGAAAGATCACCAATGAAGCCAGAGCCGTGATTATCCATGGCCAAGGACGAAGGGCAAAATTTGATATATTAAAAAGTAGCGTTGCATTCAATGCATTTTTCTCATCTTTTGCAGCAAACATTCTCTGAGCAATATATCCACCGCCTCCCGGTTCGAATCCTGAATACCAGACTGCCCACCATTGAACTGCAATGGGGATCACAAACAGGGCAATCAGTGTTTCTGTATCCTTGAAATTCGGAAGGAGACTCAGCTTACCAACTACAAATTCACTATTGACAATCTTATCCATGCCTCCTGCCTTCTTAACAGAATGGAACATAAGATAGATGGAACCGGACATTGCGAGAAAGAACTGAAAAAAATCGGTAATAAGCACTCCTCTTAATCCCCCGAGTGAGCTATAGATCACAATGATGATCCCTGTAAATACGACTGTCTCAATTGGCCTGAGGCCGAGTAGAATGTTGCCGATCTTTATTGCAGCAAGAGTCACTGCTGCCATTACAATAATGTTAAATATCACTCCAAGATAGATCGACCTGAATCCTCTGAGAAATGCAGCACTCTTACCACTATATCTGAGTTCGTAGAATTCGATATCAGTCAGAACGCCTGACCTTTTCCATAATTTTGCATAAACATAAACAGTGAACATCCCGGTAAGTAGAAATGCAAACCATACCCAATTTCCTGAAACTCCGTGTTCCCTTACGATATCTGTAACAAGATTGGGAGTATCTGTTGAGAATGTTGTCGCAACCATCGATATACCCAGCAGCCACCATGGCATATTCTTGCCGCCTGCAAAAAATTCATCAGGATTTTTCCCTGCTCTTTTCATTGAGAGGACACCTATAAAAAGTGAGATAAGAAGCACAAATATAATAATTACCCAGTCCAGGTTTGAAATGAACAAACGGAACCTCCTTGTGATAATATGATTGTTGTTACTATTAGCAGAAATAGCTTCATTATTCAAGTTAAGGAAGAGAACTAATGCTAAATCCTTAATTGTTAAATATGAAAAATAGGTCTTTATTTAACCAGAAAGTCGTATTGTAATTCAAAATTCCGTATGCAATTCTAAAACATTGGATATATCAGATATGACAATGACCGGGCAAAAGATCATAGTTTTAATTTCAGGATACATTTTTTCCGCAGGATATTATCGGTTAGATCAAAGCCTTCAAATTAAACAATATAAAGGAGCTTAATTAATGAAAAAAACTTTTTTCCGCCAAAACAAGTTATCACTTTTTTTAACACTGTTTCTCATGTTCGCAGTGACATTCACGTTCGCAGACTTCGACAAGAGGGATGTGAACAAGACAAAAGGGAATGATAAACTGGTCCCTAATGAACTTATCGTAAAGTATGCCCCTGGAGTAACCGAAGTTGCAAAGGATAAGATCAAAGACAAGTACAATCTTACCAAAAAGAAAGACAGTAAGAAAAAGGGTAAGTTTGTTGTTTACAAACATCTTAACCCGAATTCAGTAAAAGATTTGATGAAGAAAGAAGTGGAGATCATTTCTGTCCAGCAGAATGCATATGCTTATGCGTTCGCCTTCGTACCGAATGATCCCTATTATACTTATCAATGGCATATGACCATTATTGATATGGAGAATGCCTGGGACCTTTCAACAGGATCAGGAGTTACTATTGCAGTAATTGATACTGGTGTTAAACAGAGTCTCGAGGATCTTGCCGGCACAAATTTTACGGCAGGATGGGATTTTGTCAACAATGATAATGATCCGACCGATGACGAAGGTCATGGATCTCATGTTGCGGGAACTATTGCCCAGACAACTAATAATGGGGCCGGAGTTGCAGGTATTGCTTACAATGCAACTATAATGCCTGTTAAAGTTCTGGACAAAAGGGGATCAGGTTCATTTGATGATATCGCTGATGGTATTTACTGGGCAACCGATAATGGCGCAGATGTT
>JAGLQR010000341.1 GCA_023136725.1 Candidatus Aminicenantota bacterium | reverse complement strand
TTCAGTGAAGATATATTCCCCTGCACCGAATGTCATTCGGAAATGGAACCGAATCCGGAGAGAAGAGTGCTTGAGGAAATGCATGACGACATTATACTGAAACATGATGAAAAGAACAGATGGTGCCTGGACTGCCATGATCTGAAAAACAGAGATAAACTTCATCTCGCAAATGGAAAACTTATAGATTTTACCGAGTCTTATAAATTATGCGGCCAATGCCACGGACCAAAACTGAGAGAGTGGAAAAATGGAGTTCATGGTAAAAGAACAGGATACTGGAATGGGAAAAAAGAATATCTATTGTGCGCACATTGTCATAATCCCCATTCACCGAAATTTAAAAAAATGAAACCCGAACCGGCTCCGGATGATCCTATGAAAGGGAGAAAATGAACATGAGCAACAATAATATGAAAGAGAAGAAAGAATCAAGAAGGACTTTTTTAAAAAAAACCGCATTGGCTTCAACATTCGCCACACTTGCTGCTTGTGGATCAAATTCTTCATGGGAAGAATTCTTTCAGAAGAATTTTAAAACACTTAATGACGAGGATAAAAATAAGATCATTGAGAGACTTGAAAAGAAATATACCGAAAAATACGGAAAAAAATTCACTGTATCGGGTAAAGATCCGATCGATGATACTCTTTTCGGATACGGGCTGGATATTTCAAGGTGTATAGGGTGCAGAAAATGTGTATATGCCTGTGTTGAAGAAAACAATCAATCAAGAGATCCTCAGATCCATTGGATAACGGTTCTTGAAATGGCTAAGGATAAAGGTGTTGACCTTTTTCATTCAAATTCTGATTATGACCGGGAACTTGTCCCTGATGACGATCATTTTTATTTTCCGGTCGCATGTCAGCAATGTGAGAATCCTCCCTGCACGAAGGTTTGTCCTGTGGAGGCAACATGGAAAGAGAAGGACGGTATCGTTGTAGTAGACTATAACTGGTGTATCGGATGCAGATTTTGTATGGCTGCATGCCCTTATGGAGCAAGGCATTTTAACTGGTCAGAACCGGATATTCCAAAGAATGAAGTAAATCCAGATACACATTACTACGGTAACCGGCCGAGGTATAAAGGGGTGGTTGAAAAATGTACTTTCTGTGTCCAGAGAGTAAGAGAAGGCCTCTACCCTTCATGTGTGGAAATTTGCCCTGTCGGAGCAAGGAAATTCGGAAATCTTCTGGATCCTGACAGTGAGATCAGATATATCCTGAAACATAAAAGGGTCCTGGTCCTGAAAGAAGAACTCAATACCCAGCCGAAGTTCTACTACTTTTATTAAATGAGGTGGAAAGTGACATTTATAAATTTTATAAAAGAATCAATTAAAGTAATTTTGAAAGGGAACAAGTGGTATTACACATGGATATCGTCTCTATTAGTCCTGATTGTATGGGGAGGCCTCGGATACTTTGAGCAATTGAAAAACGGCCTGATCGTAACAAATATGAATGATTCAATATCCTGGGGATTTTATATCGGTAATTTCACATTTCTCGTCGGCGTTGCAGCAGCAGCTATCCTGCTTGTAATACCTGCATATATCTACCATTGGAAACCTATCAAAGAGATAACGATCTTCGGTGAATTGCTGGCTGTCAGTGCTGTTATAATGGCATTGGGATTTGTTATTGCTGACATGGGGGGCCCGGACCGGCTATGGCACATGATCCCTGTTCTCGGATTGCTGAACTTTCCTGACTCTCTTCTCGCCTGGGATTCGATCGTCCTTTCTTTATATTTTTTGTTGAATATTTTCGTCGTTACTTATCTGCTGTATATGCACTTCATTAAAAAAGAATATAATAAAAAGATCTTTGATAAGCTTATACTTTTATCTATTCCAATGGCAATATCGATCCATACCGTCACTGCATTTCTCTTTAACGGCATTGCAGCAAGATCATACTGGAACAGCGCTCTTCTTGCCCCAAAGTTTATTGCATCAGCATTCTGTTCCGGCCCTGCAGTTCTGTTGATATTGTTTCAAATTCTGAAGAAAACCACTAAATTTGATATTAAAAAAGAGGCAATATGGAAGATTGCAGAACTTATGGCATACTCCATGTTCCTGTATCTGTTTCTTTTCTTCAGTGAAATATTCAAAGAAGTTTATTCAGGCACACATCACCTTGTTCATTTGAAATATTTGTTCCTGGGAGTAAAGGGGCACACAGACCTCGTTATATATGCCTGGGCCTCCATAATTTTCAGTATTGTTGCATTCATATTGTTCCTGATACCTAAGACCAGGATGAATGTCATAACACTTAACATCGGGGCTGTTCTTATATATATAGGTGTATATATTGAGAAAGGGATCGCTCTGATCATTCCCGGATTTTCTCCGGACTCTCTGGGGCAACTTCATATTTACAAGCCATCTATGATCGAGATAAGAACTTCAGTAATGATATTCTCACTCGGGTTTCTCCTTTTCACATTTATGTCAAAGATTGCCGTAGAAATAATTTTCGAGGACCTGAA
>JAGLQR010000340.1 GCA_023136725.1 Candidatus Aminicenantota bacterium | reverse complement strand
TAAATCGCTTGTTGATACAAGTGTAAAAGCAGTGGAAATATCTGCTCCGTTTCCTTCACTTCCAGATGATTTTCCAAAACCATTTCTGGAAGTAACCGGGAAATTTATATATTTTATAAGAAAGTAAAAAAATTAGATGAGGTGAAAATGGAAAATGTACTTGTGTTCCTGAGTAAAGGTGGCATTATTATGTACCCTCTGCTCCTGGCTTCAGTGATAGCACTGGCAATAGTTATAGAAAAATCAATATCAATGAGAAAAAAGAAAATAGTGATCCCGGAGATTACTTCTATACTTGATAACATCAAAGTTCGGGAAGATATAGGACTGGCAATCGCTATTTGTGACAAACACAAAGGGCCGTTCGCAAATATAATTAAAGTAGGCCTTGAGAACATGGAACTACCGAGAGAAGAGATCAAGGAAATTCTTTTGGACAACGGGAAGCAGGAAGTCCATAAAATAAGTAAAGGACTCCCTCTTCTTGAAACTATAGGCGGGATAGCTCCTCTGCTGGGTTTACTTGGAACAGTTATGGGAATATTAAAAGTATTCAATGTTATACAAATGATGGGCGTAGGGCAAGCCCCGGCAATGGCCGGCGGAATATCCGAAGCCCTGATCACAACCATAGCCGGACTGTCTATAGGTATTCCCGCGGTCGTTGCATATAATTATTTCACTTCTAAATCGGAAGGCCTGATACTGGATATAGAAAAATATTCATCTAAATTGCTGAACAGGATATCATCTTTCTCGGATAAAAAATAAAATGGAATTTAAGACTAAAAAAAAGAAAAGCACTATAATTAATATAACATCACTGATAGATGTGTTATTTCTGCTTCTTATTTTCATGATGGTATCATCAACATTTATTGAGGATCCGGGGATAAAACTTGATCTACCTGAAACTCAAAGTGCCCCGAGTGTAAAGAAAAGTGAATATATACTGTCCGTTAAGAGTGACGGATCATTGTTTCTTAACGAGAAATCTCTATCGTTGGATGAGCTGGCAGAAAATTTAAAAAGTACACTGGCTGAGATGAAAGACGAGAGCCTTATTCTGAAAGGGGATACAAATATACCTTATGGACAGATAGTGAAGATCATGGATATAGTCAAAAAAAGCGGGGTCAGAAAATTGATTATAGCTACCCGTCAGGGCACTCCTGGAAAGAAAGTGCCCTGAAGGTAGAATATTAAAGGCCTAAAAGGTCTTTTTTAAAACTTTTCCCGGGACCGGGTTTTTCACCAATCCAGCAGGAGAAGAGTGAATCTGCAAAATCTTTTCCTTCAATAGTACCCTTCACATTTCCGTTAACTTTTACCAGTGTTCCTTTTCCGGGGAGATAAGTAAATACTATTTTTCCGCCATTTTTCATTTTCTCCATATATTTAGCAAGCGTATCAAATTTCGCCTTCAATTCCTTTGAATGATCGGGAGTATTATCTTCCAGTCCGTCATACCAGGCACCATTGATCTTGCCGGCACCTACACTTCTCAGGAAATGCATTATTGTAACTCTTGCAGTATCAGCTCCGAGAATTTTCACGGCTGATTTCTCTTTTGCAGGTAAATACAGTCCTGCAACGTATACTTTGAATATCATTTTTTTTCTCAACGCCATGCCGTTTAACAACAGGGTCTTACCATCTACAGTTATGGATTCATCCATTTTGACCCCTTTAAGTACTCCGCCGGCCAGGGGTAGTACAAGCATTACAGCTACAAAAACTAAAATTAACTTTTTAATCATAAATTCCTCCAGGGATTTTTGAATAAATATTAACTACATGAAAAAATAAAGTCAAACTTTAACATTTGAAAATTTAATAAATTAAATCTATAATCTCAGGCATAGTGAGCAATAAACCTATTTTTTTCATATTTATATCATTTTTTTTAATTACTTTTTTTATTTATGGTAAACCAGATACAGAAATCATCAATGAGAAGTTAACGAAAGCAGAATCTCTTCTCTATAAAGAACCTTTACAAGCCCGCCGAATCGCACAAAACATATTGGGTGAAATCAAAACATCCGAATCCCCGGATATTACCTTTAACGCTCTCCTTATAGAAGCCGCCTCCCATATGATGATGAATGAAAATACCAGGGCAATGGAAATTTTATCCAAATGTGAGAAAATAAAAATTAAATTTGATCTGAACATTATTAATAGCTCATATTACAAATATATGGGAACTGTTCATGCGAAGCTTAGTAATTATATAAAAGCTTTGGAATACTATTACAAATTTCTTTCTGCAGTAAAAAAAGAGGGAAAAGAGGCTGAAGTAGGAATAGCTTATAACAACATCGGACTGGTATTTATCTATCTCGGGAATCATGAAAAAGCACTGACAAATCTCTATGAAACCCGGAAGATCATGAGAAAACTGGGGAATAAATCATCTGAGGCAAAAGTGCTGAACAATATCGGTATCTGTCAGACAGAATTGAAGAATTACAAATCCTCACTCGAATATTACATGGAATCTTTAAAAAT
>JAGLQR010000034.1 GCA_023136725.1 Candidatus Aminicenantota bacterium | reverse complement strand
TTTTTCTATATCATAAAGTTTGTTTCCGTTCAGATCGAATACTTCGATAAGGAATCCTTTCGGACTCTCCTCCAGAAATATCTTTTCTTCTGTAATCACAATCGAAACAAATTCCATGGTCATATCCAGGACGATTCCGGGAGATCCTTGTTGCTGAACAAATGGCTGACGGTAGAGTTCTTTAAGTTTTTTCATGTCGGAGTTGTAAAGGGTTATGGTCATGTTATTTATTTTTCCGTCCTTTGATTGAGCAAACTCTTTTGCGATAAAATTGTTTCCTGCCGGGATCAACTGGAATACAGCCTGAGTTGTTTTGAACTCACTGATAAATTCTCCTGTTTCTGAAAAGGAGATAGCTTTTCCTATTCCAGTAACAAATATCTTTCCTTTTTGTACTGATATCTTGTTGGGAACGTGTGGGATTTCAATAAGTTCTCCCGGGCCCTCTCCTTTTTTCCCAAACTTATATAACAATTTTTGATCATTAATTGAATATATTGAAAAAATTGCTCCCTCTGCTAAATATAACTTATTGTTTTTTACTACTATCATCGAAGGTCTCATTACTTCCGGCAGAGAGCCTATGAACTCCGGAAATAACATAGAGCATAAAAGTACAAGAAAAATAAATAATCTAAATTTTTTCACATTAATCTCCTATGCCCGGTTTTTAATGTCCTGTATACGAAATAATTGACTGGTTTGTTTTAGCCCTGTTTAAACTAATGATAGCCCGGGTAAATAACAGGTTTTAAGAAATCAATAACCTTCCCCGGGATGTCATGTGTCCAGTATGGTTGCAAATAAATTGTGATATACTTTTTCAGCAGATAAGATACACTGAAAAAAGGGAATATTAAGAAAAATGGATTTTGATATGAATCGATTATTCGGTAAGTTAAAAAGATATAGAAAGATATTCATCGCTTTACTATCCCTCGTTATTCTTTATTCTATTATTCCCCTGCCCGGAGAGATGTTTGACGTTGATCACAGCACAGTCATCACAGACCGGAACGGGAAATTACTCAGGGCATTTCTGAATGAGGATGAGCAATGGCATTTTCCGGATGATCCTGATATTGAATTTTCTGATAAACTGATCAAGTCTGTAATTAATTTTGAGGACAGATATTTTTATTACCATCCCGGTGTTAATCCGGTTTCCCTTTTTAGAGCTATAGTCGGTAATATCACTGCCGGTAAAGTAAAGAGTGGTGCCAGTACTATTTCAATGCAGGTTATCAGGCTTTCATTGAAGAAAAAAAGGACTCTCCTGAATAAATTGATCGAGATATTTCAGTCAATGAAAATGGAGATAAGATATTCTAAAAAAGAGATATTGAGGATATATCTGAACAATGCGCCTTATGGAGGCAATATAATCGGGGCCAATGCTGCTTCACTAAGGTATTTCGGAAAGGCCCCCTTACACCTTACATGGAACGAGGCTGCAATTCTTGCTGTCCTCCCCAACTCTCCGGGGCTGATCTCTCCTCTTTTGAACAGGGATCACCTTATCAGAAAAAAGAACCGGCTCCTTAAAAAATTGCTTAACAGAGATATTATATCGGAGGATGTTTACAGGCAGAGCTCATCAGAAAGTGTACCTTCAGGCCTAATATCTTTCCCTTCTGTTTCTCCTCACTTTGCCGAATATATGAAAGGTGTTTATGGAAATAAAGGTACTCTGATAAGAGCGACCATAGATAAAGATCATCAGATTAGAATTGAGCATCTTATAAAAGAACATCTTAAATACCTGTCAACATTCGGAATAAAGAATGGTGCTGTAGTAGTTGCAGAAACCTCCAGTGGTAAAGTGAGAGCATATTGCGGATCTCAGGATTTTTTTGATTATGATAAGAATGGACAGGTGGACGGAGCAAGGGCGGCAAGGTCCTCAGGATCGATCCTGAAGCCATTCCTCTATGCATTGGCCATAGATGAAGGTGCAGTACTTGAAAAAACCATTCTTAAAGATATACCTTCCTATTTCGGTTCTTTCTCTCCCTCTAATGCTTCAATGAAATTCAGTGGTGTGGTCACGGTAAAAGAGGCACTTATAAGGTCTCTGAATGTTCCTGCAGTCCGGCTCCTGAACTTTTACGGACTGCATAAATTTTATCTTTTTCTGAAGAGTAGCGGTGTGACCACACTTGTGAGAGATCCGGACGATTACGGCCTTACGTTGATTCTCGGTGGTGCAGAAACAAGGCTTACCGACCTGGTGAGGATATACAGGGGACTTGGGAATAACGGGAGGTTTTCTCCTCTGATATTTTCTCAGGATTACCTGGAGAGAGGCGAGGCAAGAGATCTGATAACCCCTGAAGCATCTTACCTTACACTTAATATGATGAGAGAATTGAAAAGGCCCGGGGCAGAATTTTACTGGGAACAATATCAGAGCAAAACCCCGATAGCATGGAAGACAGGAACAAGTTACGGGCAGAGAGATGCATGGTCTGTCGGTGTAAGTCCGGACTGGACAATTGGAGTCTGGATCGGAAATTTCAGAGGAGAGGGGAATCCGGAGTTAGCAGGGTATTCATGTGCTGCTCCATTGATGTTCGATATATTCAATTATCTCCCGAAAGAGAGGTCAGGTGAATGGTTCGGCAGAGATGGGTTAAACTTCAAGCAGGTGGAGCTCTGCAACAAGACAGGATTCCTGGCCGGGGAAAATTGTGAGGATACGGTGGTTGAAGATGCCCCCCCCGGACCGGATGTTATTCCTCTCTGCCCATATCACAAATCTGTTTATGTGACCTTAGATGAAAAATTCAGTGTTTGCTCCCTCTGCTGGAGTGAAGGGAAATACAAAAAAATAATAAAATTATTGTTTCCTCCCGACGTATCACAATTTCTCCGGGAGAAAGGGGATATCGTTGATTCCATACCGCCCCATACAAAAGGATGCTCATCCGGATCGGGCTCCAATCCAATTCAGATACTCTATCCGGTGAAGAATGCCAGGATCCTGATCCCTGTAGATTTCAACAGAAAGGTTCAGAATATAACTATCAGGGTTGCTCATAAGTTCAAAGACAAAGAGATATTCTGGTATATAGATAAAACTTATAAGGGAGTTACAAAAAATAAACATAAAATGATAATAGATCTTTCTCCCGGATGGCATATGCTTGAAGTTTTAGATTCGGATGGCAATAATGCAAAGAGGAGGTTTTATATATCATTCACCAGAAGTTCCTGATGAAACTGATATTCTCTTTTTTCTCTCGGATATCTCATTGTAGATCAGCGCGGATATTAGTATCGAGCATCCTGTAAATATTCTGACCAGGTCTCCCTGCTCTCCGAACACGGTCATGGAAATGATTATTGCAAGTGGTATTTTCAGATTATTCAAAATAGAAATTGTTCCTATGCCGGAGCGCCTGACTCCGAAATTCCATAAAAAGAATGCAATCCCTGACGGTATTGTTCCCAGATAGAGGAGGGTAAGCGCCTCCTTTCCGGATATATAAATGGAGCTTAGATCTACAGTTGTTAAGAGAGAAGTTAAAGTGACTATCATGGCTCCGAAATAAAGATATGCAAATATATCTCTATCCCTGATATCTTTTCTGACCTTCATTATCTCTCTATAATGTACCTGTCCCCATGCGAAGAAGATATTTGAAAATTGAAGAAGTATAAATCCGGGGAGAAAAGCTGTGGAAGAGATCCCTTTATAAACAATTATGGCTGTTCCGGATATTACAAGTATAGAGATGATGAAATAGTTCCTGTGAAGCTTTTTTCTCATTAAGTCATGAATAACAGAAACATATAGGGGGGTAAAGATTGTAAAAAGGGCAACCTCGTATCCTTTCAGAAATCTGTATGAATATATATATGTGATATACATAAGTCCGAACTGGATTGCTCCGGTCAAAATCAATTTTAATTTTAATTTTGACTCGATATTCTTAGTCTTTATGAAAGGTAGAAAAACGATAAATGACAGGGCAATTCTGATGAATGATATCAGGTTGGGATGAAGATCTGCCAGGTTATTTTTGATTAACCCGAAGGAAAAAGACCATATGAGAGATGCTGAAAGAAGATAGAGCATTATGGTGTAAGGCCGGCTAAGAACCCTGAAAATTCGAGGGAACGTGTTTCAAATATATAATCAATTACAGCTGCGGCATCAAGAGAATATTTACGAAACACCGGAATATTTACTGCAATTTTCTTCAGTATGGAACCTGATCTGTAGTACAGTGAAATGAAGTTGTCCATGAATGGGAAAATCCGTGCAAAATCTCTTGCTTTTCTAAGATTTGCAAGGACCCTCGTTTTATTTTTCAACCCGGATCTGGAAACATTCTCCTCCATGTAACATTTTTTTGAGAATTCTTCAGGTTCTGTATTTTCTTCCGCCGGGTACAACCCGGAAATATAGTCGGTGTAAATACCGTATGCAGGTTTTTCGGTAAAGTCACTTTTTAGTATTCCCCATGGCCTTATTTCGGAAGTGGCATCATCCATTATCTTATAAAAAAAGATCTTATCAGGATAATTCCTCTTTTTCATCTCCTGAAGAAATTCCAGATACCTGTTCCCCTGCTCCTCTTCCGAGAATAATTCTGTATCCCAGCCTGTTTCTGTTATCCAGAACGGAACAGAAGAGAAACCGGATTCATCTATAATTTCTTTAACAGAAGGTGTTATGTTTTCTCCAATCTCAAGGGATTCAAATATTGCATAAACTCCTGTGTTTTTATAGATATGGTGGGAAACTATATCTATATATTCTGAACATTCTGTCAGGATATATTTCATCCAGAAATACCACTCACTTCCCTGATTCACGAGATGTGCAAGTTCAGGTCCTGCAATAAGTGAGAGCGGGCTGTTTTTTCTTATAACTTCAGCTGCAGGAATGAAAATTTCATCTACAAAGATGTCTTTTCCCGGAGCGAAGAATTTTTTCACATTAGGTTCGTTCCAGATGTTCCAGTATCTTATGTCTTCCTTATAACGGCTTGCTGTGACAGAAACGAAATTTCTCCAGTTTTCCGTGTTGTCGGGGGGGTAGTTCCGGCCTTTATTGTTATTACTCCAGCCCGGAGAAGAACTGAGTACGCCGAGAATTGTTAATTGATTCTCTCTACTGTATTTTACTATCCTGTCTATTTCTCCATAATCAAATTTCCCTTTTTCTTTCTCAATTATTGACCAGTAGAGATCGACTCGGATCCATTTCATTCCTGTTTCCTTTACCTTGGCAAGGATTTCATTACTCCCTGAATGCGCATTGATTCCATAAGGGGAATCGTTCCCGAAGAAAATAATAGGGATGAAGATAAGAGATATAACAAATAATAATTGCTTTCTTTTCACCGGTTAATTATAGATTTACAGGTAGATATTGTCAATCTGAGCTTTTGGGGCATTTATTGAAAGTTCGTTAGTTCAGGCGGCAGTTTTATCAATGCATCCAGATATTGGGATCCTCTTTTCTCCCAACTTGAAGTTGAGTTGAGGATTTGCCTGATCTTATTATTGAATAATTCATCTTCTCCAAAATAATTGAAGTGCTTCTGCAAAAAATGTAATGCGGAAATATATTTAGGTTCCAATTCAATTGCCCTGACCGCTTCTCTTTTTGCAGATTCACGATTGTTGAACTTTAGAAGTATATGTGCTTTTTCCATTTTTATAAAAGGGTTGAATGGGTCGATCTTTTCAAGCTGTTCCAGAGGGGAGATTATTTCTTCAGAAAGCCCGGGGTAATGCATCCCTTTTTCCAGGATAGTGCGAAATATATCAGATTCGAGGAAGTATGCTTTACTGAAATATGGATTGATTCTCATGATACTTTTTACATTATCAAGGGCAGAATAAAAATAGACCGGATCTGAAGTCTTACGAAATTGTTCAAGAAGGAGAATTGCTCTGTAATTGTACGGCCTTAAATTCAGCCTGTTGAATTTCCCGGCTTTGTTTAGAGAATTAAAAACTGAAACCATATCTTTCTGATTAAGCCCTCTGCTTGTAAGAAGTTCTGAATAATATGGGAATACATATCCAGTAAATATTATGATTGTCAGTATTGCTACTGAAACAAATTTCATTATATTTGAGTTGCTATGAAAGTATATTTCGCCCTTAAAGAGTGTTTTGAGCAAAAAAATGAAAAGAAAAAAGAAAAATGTCTGAAAAATTATATTAAAAAAGAGAGACTGGAAAAGGAGATAAAGAATCAGGATCTTCGAAATATTGAACAACTGCCCTTTAAATATTCTTCTTAAGATAAAAAAGAGAGAAAATGATAGTATAAATATTCCCCAGAGTCCAAGTTCCGAAATCATTTTGATATAATCACTGTGAGGCATCCTTGGAATCTTGAAATAGTTAGCCGGGCCGTTCTTCTGCTTGAAATTATAGGTTTTTGAAAGTTCACTGAAGTTGTCAGCACCGGTACCGGCAAATATATTATCTTTAAATATTTTAAGTCCTGTGTTCCATATTTGCAGTCTGTCTGCCGAGTATGGATCCTCATAAATTGAAAAATGAAACATACTTCTGATCGGATTCGGGATCACAAATGTCAGCAATATCAGGATCAGGACGATGGGGATTGCTTTTTTATTCTTAGCAAGCACCAGAAGCAGAGAGAAGATTGCAACACCCAGGAAAGCTGCTTTTGATTGGGAAATGTACAGAGCAGCAAGATTAAGGAAAATCAGTAACAGGTAAGAATAGTTGATTTTTTTCAGAAAATAGTAAAGGAAGATCAATGATCCGATCCCGGAAGTTATCCCGGCCATGATCGGATTGGAGAAAAACAGGTCCCGTGTATCTGAAAAGATAAAAATGACAATTGACAAAAATGAAAATATAGAAATAATAGTGCCGAAAATCTTTATATTTCGTTCTTCTTCTCTCTCCTCTATCAAATGGAGTATAAAATAAGCGGAGATCAAAAACACATCAAAAAAGAACAAAAGTGATTTGAGAAAATAGACAGAAAATATTGTTGAAACAAGGAGCAGGATATTCACAAGTAATAATGCTCTTGTAAAACTTGAAACACCTATGTTTTTTGAAATTATTATTTTCCGGATCAGGAAAGTAATCATCAGGACAGCAAATATCATAAAATAATAAAATGAGGATTTTTCAGGAAAGAAGATCAGGAATATCAGAATTGAGATCAGTTCAATATCTTCATTCAGGGATCTGAGCTTAAAAAGGAGATTAGAAATCATTATTTTGTGTCTCCATTTGAACCGTCTTTGTTAAAATCTTTGCTTAGATTGGCGTTTAGGAAATCATACCAGGATTTGTATTCACTATTCCTTCTGTTTAAAGATAAGGCTTTTCCTGCATGATAAAATGAAGAGAGATATTTGTTCTTCATGTACAATACTCTTGATCTGAGGAAGTGGGCATAGGGGTTTAGCCCGTTAAGTGTAATTACTTTTTTCAGATATTTATTGGCTTTGTCAATATCTCCTGTTGCATAAGAGGTTTTTGCCAGTCCCATGAGCGATTTGTGATTGAATTTATTAAAGCGAAGGCTTTTCAGGAAATATCCTTCCGCTTTACTTATCCTGTTGAAATTAAGATGAAAGGACCCGGTCTTTCTTACACCGGAGGAAATGAAAATGAAAAATTGAGGGATAATTAATATCAATGTGATCAGAACTGTAATTTTAGGAAGTGGTGCTTTTCTTCTGTACAATTGAGAAAGAACCAAAGAAAACAGGAGGGATGCGGAGAAAAAATATAACCCGATATCGATAAGGTTGTATAGAAGAATAATAAATAAAATTGATATATATATAGCATTTTCCTTGTTAAATTCAGGGATGAGCTTTTTTCGTAATAAAATAATAAGTGATAATACGAGCAAAACAAAAACCAGCCCTCCTTCTGCAGTTATTTGAAGAATGAAATTATGTGAGTAAATTGAGCGTGCTTCACCGGGGAGTGTAAACATTGATATTTTCGATTCATAATTGCCAAGGCCATTTCCAAAAAGGGGCCTGGCCTCTATCATTCTAGCCGCCTGGTTCCAATTAGAAATTCTTAATTTAACAGGGTCAAGTTTTTTTGCTTCTGAAAATCTTAAACCAATAATAATAAAAAGGAATACTGACAAGGTCATCAGGAGTGGTATTAAAAATTTAAGGCTTGATCTTCCTGAAAGATAAAGATATACCGGAAATCCTACAAGTAGATAGAGAATACCGGCAAATGATTGTGTTAATACAAGGTTGAAGATACCTGTTAGGAACAAGATCATCCAGAATATTTTTGCCACATTTCCTTTTGAATTTATAAGATAATGAAATATTGCGAGCAGGAGAACGGCACATATGAAAGTGTATAAAGTGGGAAGAGTGAAAATTGAAAATATCCTGCCGCTTTCCACTCTTTCCCTCATTGCTTTCGAAATCGCTGAAATACCCGAATCCATACTGCTCAGGTAAATCGGGAACAATATATATTTCTGAATAATTCCATATGAAAATATCAGAGGAGAAATGACTGCGGTAATAGTGATGAATATTTTTTTCAGATCAATATATCTTAAAAGGGAAAAAAGGGAGACAAAAAATAAAAAAAATAAGGTTCTCTCGAAAAATGCTGTTTTAACTTCACTTACAGAATAATTAATAATGAGAAAGAACAGAATTAAAAACAGATAAAATGTTTTCCGGGTCAAGATTCAGGGATGAACGTTTAGATAAAAAAAAACGGCTGGTAAAAATACCAGCCGTTCTTTTTTTTTAATTAGTACTACTTTACTCTAGGGCCGTAAACAAAAGCGCCGTTTGAATAGGTAATATCGAAGTCAAAATGTGTCAGAGAATTAACGATGTATTCTCCTTCCTGAGCAAATCCTGCATAAGAGTTATCTCTTCCGCCTGATCCGATAGAATAGATGTCACGATTGGTAGCATCACGCTCATATGACCATACTCCGCCCCATGCATCTGTTTCAGGGAATTTCTTAATGTGGAAAGATCTGATGCCTGCTCCGCCGAAGCCAGCTGCGTCAAGACCATTTGGTGCGATATAATTATCTGTCATGTAAGACTCAACTGCTGTTCCGATAGATTTCATATCACCCATAGTAGCTTTTTGTTTACTCTTCTGAATCGCAGTAAGCAAATTCGGTATAGCAATAGCAGCAACAATACCGATAATAGCAACAACGATAAGAAGCTCAATTAATGTAAAACCTTTTTTGTTCATTATAAATCCTCCTTCGAATTTAATTTAATGTAGCAAAAATCTTGCCAAGTGTTTTCGCTGCTCTATAACGTTAGAATTTCACAGGGTCTTTGATAAAATGTAACAAAGTGTCATGGTGTTTGACAAAATTTGTCACTTTACTTGACCTTCGGGCCATATACAAAAACTCCAACTGAAAATATAATATCATTTCCAAAATCTTCCAGTGAATTTGTGATATATGAACCCTCCTGGTCAAATCCATCAAATGCTCCGTCCCTACAGGGAGCCCCTATTGAATACACATCACGAATTGACGTGTTTCTAATATATGTCCAGGTATTCCCCCATGCATCTTCATCAGGGAACTTCTTCATATGAAATGATCTGATACCTGCACCTCCGAATCCTGCAGCTGTAAGATCTGTAGGGGCTAAATAATTATCGGTAACATAAGATTCAACTGCTGTCCCGATAGCTTTCATATCACCCATTGTTGCTTTCTGCTTACTTTTCTGAACTGCTGTCAATAGATTCGGTATTGCTATGGCTGCTACAATTCCGATTATTGCAACCACTATAAGTAACTCTATGAGAGTAAAGCCTTTTCTCCTCATTTTCATTCTCCTGTACTTCTTCCGTAAGAGAATGCAATATATTTTCCATTTTCAAATGTTTAAATGATTTCCTTCAATATTTTTACCAGTCTCAGCCTCTGCCTCTTGGCCTTCTTTTTTTCTTTTTCTTCTTTTTTTTCTTTTTTTTCTTTGAATCATCCTCTTTATCATCGTCATCATCACTACTATTATCTTCAGCACTACTATCATCTTCTTTATTCGTAGTGCCAATCCCTGTAACTCCCGGTGCATACGTGAAGCTTCCATTTGAGAAGATTATATCCTTGTTCAGGTCAGCTTCAGTATTAACTTTGTAGGAGCCCTCCTGGTCGAATCCAAGAAAAATACCATCCCTTGCTGCTGATCCAATATAGTATTCATCCTTATCACTCTGGTATTCCCAATCATTTCCCCAGAAATCAGAAGCAGGGATCTTTTTTATATAAAATTCTCTAATTGAATTGCTGCCGAAACT
>JAGLQR010000339.1 GCA_023136725.1 Candidatus Aminicenantota bacterium | reverse complement strand
AGAACATGGGAGAAGTTATCTCCTTTTTACAATATATCAAAAATGATTGATATCATGACAATTTTTATCAAGATCATGCTGATAGCGATTGTCCTGGTTAGTATTATGAATGTGATGATCATGGCTGTTTATGAACGGATCAGGGAGATCGGTACAATTTCAGCACTCGGTACAATGCCGGAAAAGATCCTTGCATTATTTCTTATTGAGGGGTTCTCACTCGGAGTTGCGGGTGTTATTGTCGGGAACTTACTTGCAGGTTTTTCAATATTCCTGATGAATGTGATTGAAATTACATTTAATTTCAGCAGGCAGACAGGATATGTACTCTCACCTGAATTAAAGGCAGGTGATATCATATTTGTATCTGTTGTGGTCATAGTTATGTCAGTGTTTGCAACTCTTCAGCCTGCGATCAAGGCTGCAAAAATGGAACCTGTCGATGCTCTAAGGCATGTTTAAAATGAAAAGGATGGTATAAAAAATGAAGAAAAATATAATAATATCAATAGTATTATTACTAAATTTGTTTTTATTTACAAACGGGCAGTCATCCGAGGGAGATAAATTATTGTTGAAAGTTGACAGAAATCTAAATCCTGAATCTTATGAGTCCTACAAAAAGCTGATTAATATTGAACCTAATGGAAGGAAAAAGGAATTCATACTTTTTACTGTAAAAAAAGGAAAAGATAAAGTTGCTGCTCTATTTATCTCTCCCGCAAGTGAGAAGGGGAGAAGCACTTTGCGTATGGATGAAAACATGTGGTTATATATTCCAAATATAGGTAAACCTGTAAGAATTACAAGTTTACAATCGGTTGTTGGTGGCATCTTTAACAATGCAGATATTCTCAGACTCGATTATGCTGAAGAATATTTTGTGAAATCCTCAGAAGAAAAAGACGGAATGATCATTCTTAATCTAAAGGCGAAAAAAAACTCGGTTGCATATGATCAATTAAAAATGTGGGTTGATAAGAAAAAAAGTCTACCTGTAAAGATAGAATGCATGACTCAAACCTCAATGCTGATAAAAACCATACATTACAAACAAATAAAAAATTTCGGTAAAGGGATCATAAGGCCTTCTGTAATTGAAACAGATAGTCCTTTGCATAAAGGATATAAATCTGTAATGATTTTTGCCGGATTAAAATCAAGGAAATTTAAAGATGAGATTTTTTCATTATCTTTTATGCGGAACCTTGAATCATTAAGATAAGTGCGAAAATTTGTTCTAATACTGTTCTTAATTGTTTTCACTACAATTGTATTAATTGGTGATGAGGAATATTCATTTGATCTTTCATCAATAAAAAAAAAACCTGTTCAATACAATGGCTATTTTGAGTTCCGTCCAGTTTTTTATGGCCTGAATAAAGATTCCCGGGCTTACTATCTCCGTTTCTATAATGATGATGAGGGATCTATCATAAATGAGTATAATTTCAATTTACTTTTAAATCTTACTTATGAAAAAGGGATTTTTAGTGCAGTGACTACTTCAAATCTATTGTTTGCAAACACATTTGAAGGGTGGAATAACAAAATATCATTTTATGAGTCTTATATTTCCATTAAGCCTTCTAACTCGTTAAGTTTTAATCTTGGAAAGATCCGGTTAAAATGGGGGAAAGGATATGCATGGAATCCTGTTGCTTTTGTAGATCGCCCTAAAAACCCAAATGATCCGGAACTGGCCATGGAAGGATTTGTTGTATTTACTTTTGAATATATTAAAAGTTTTAGTGGAGCCCTGAAAACATTGTCAATCTCTCCTCTAATATTGCCGGTAAATGAAAGTATCAATTCAGAGTTTGGAGATCAGAGCCAACTTATATTCGGAGGAAAGATTTATCTTTTATTGAATAATACAGATATTGATTTCATGATCTTATCAGGGAAACATTTTGCTGACAGATTTGGAATTGATTTCTCGAGGAATATTTCTTCGAATATAGAAGTGCATGGGGAAGTTTCTTATATCCCCGATTTAAAACAAAGTGAAAGGGTGAGCTATTTACTTGGTTTACGATTTCTTACTAAATCAGATATAACATTTATCTTTGAATATTATAAGAATGGAAGGGGATTAAGTTCGGATGAAATTGCAAAATACTATTTGGATATCGATGAAGCTTATAAGACATATCTTCAAACCGGTGATGAAACAGCTATTGAATTATTACAGGATACGACTGATCCTGTATTCAGGTCTTTTGCATCAATGAGTGATTATCTATATTTAAGGATCAGTCAGAAAGAACCTTTTGATATTCTTTATCTTCTCCCTTCTATCACTACAATTTATAATTTGATTGATCATAGTTTTTCTATTACACCTGAATTAATCTACACTCCGGTGACAAACCTGGAATTACGAGCAAAGATATCTTTATTTTCAGGTGTCAGCGGAAGCGATTTCGGGGAAAAGCAAAATAAATTCCGGTTAGAATTCCGAGGCAGATATTATTTTTAATAAATTACAAATTATAAAATAAGGGCGAATCTAAA
>JAGLQR010000338.1 GCA_023136725.1 Candidatus Aminicenantota bacterium | reverse complement strand
AATTTGGGGACGGTTCCCGAAAGCGTTTCATAAATTTATCTGTATTTTTGCTAATATTAAGTATTGCGAATTCAATTTCTCATTGTGCATTGTCTATAAAAAATAGAACCGTCCCCAATATCCGTTTCATGCTGATGGCTGTTAATTACCCCTTGCTTCTAACCCCTGACCTTTTTTTTGTAATTGTTGACAAATGGAAATAATTGTACTAATATAATAATACAATTATGAATATGAGAGGAAGACATGATTAAATTATCAGTGAGTGAGTCATCTTCAATCCCGCTTCATTTACAGTTAAAACAGTCTATAATGCTTAATATATTGTCTGGGAAACTGGAGGCGGGTGGTAAAATGCCATCGATAAGAAGCCTTGCTAAAATACTCAAAGTTAATCCGAATACTGTAGCAAAGGTGTATTACAATCTTGAAGAGGATGGCGTTCTTGACGGGAAGGTGGGGAGTGGATTCACAATCAGGGATAACAAGAGGAAGCTTGATAGTTTTAAAACTCTTCTTATTGAGGAAGAGATAAAAAGTCTCCTGGAAATGTCTGTCAGGTTAGGAATCGGTAAAAATGAACTTATGGAACTAATAGGGAGGATAATAGAAAATGGATAAAAATTTGATAGAAATAAATGGATTGGATGTTTTTTACGGGAAAAAAAGGGCGGTAAAGAATATAAACCTGAATTTCAGAAAGGGAGAAACCGTCCTGATAGCAGGAAGGAACGGTGCAGGGAAATCAACTTTTCTCAGAGCTCTGGGACAATTGATATTACCTGATAATGGATCGGTAAATTATTATGATCTGTCTAAGAAAAAAATAGGAATTATTACGGATAAAATGAGTATGTTCGAGAATCTTACTCTGGAAGAGGGGATCAAATTCCATACGGAAATATTCGGGATCGAAAAATTTGATCATACTATTCTTGATCACCTGGGTATGGATATGAAAAGAAAAATATCTGCTCTCTCCTCCGGTGAAAGGGCTATATATCACCTTTCACTTCTTATCTCTCAAAAACCGGAGCTGCTCCTCATTGATGAGGTATTCTATCTTGTGGATCCTTATATCAGAGATATTTTTATTGAAACCCTGATCGGATTACTGGATGGATCAAATACTACTATCATAATGGTAAATCATACATTTGCAGATACTGGAAGGATCCCGGAAAGGGTAATTATCATGGATGAGGGTGAGATAATTATTGATGAAGAGAGGGAGACATTATTAAGCAAGGTTAAAAAGATCTCGTCCGACATGCCTGAACCTGTTGACCTTCCGGTTTTCTTCTCAAGGAATACGCCATTCGGAAGTGAATATTTCATATTTCCTTTTGAAAAAGAGATGGTCAAGGATAAGAACCTGTATGTCGAAGATATTGGATTGAATGATATTATCAAAGCTTTTCTGGGAGGAAGATATGTTAATAAAAGAGATTAAAGATACTTTAACACATACAGGTTTTATGTTAGGTACATTTGTGCTGTTCCTTTCAGGTTTATATATTAGTTTTAGTATCAGCGGCAATGAATTTGATATTTCAGCATACTTCCAGTTTTTCTATCAAGTGTTCATTTTCCTATTCTCTTTCCTTATGGGGATATCGCTTTTCTCATCGGAGATAAGGAACAACGGTTTTGAATACCTGCTGACCCTCCCTTACACACGCTCTAAATTGTTGTTGACCAAGATTTTCCCACGTTTGATTATGTTGATAATACTCTACCTGGGCTATATGGTGATCTTTGCATTAAGCACAACAAAACCTTTTCTCATCACTCCGGAATTGTTCAACTCTCTCTATTTCTCCCTGTTTTTTATCTCTACTTCACTCTCTGTCCTCAGAGGAAATTTTGTTGCAAATTCATTGGTGACCATGATGATGTTCTCCGTTTATATAGTTGCTGCCAATCTGGTCGCATGGATGGTGGCTGTAAAATATTATGGTGTTCAGGTCGGTTTCAGATTGTCTGTTTTCACCATTGATGCGATCTATCCGTTCAATAAGGGGGTTGTTCCGGTTCTGGCAGGATTATTATCGATACCGTTCATTGCTTCTCTATTCTACGGTTTCAAACAATATGATATCAGATCATCAAAAAGGTATCTCAAAAGGTTTATCACACTTTTCATTCCACTATTCCTGATAGGGATAGTTCTGTCATACATTGTATTGAACAATAGTATTCAACCCTATTATGAGTCCTACTATCTTACAGAAGAGGGTATGGTGTTCAAGAGCAATATGGCCAAAACATTTCTCCTTGAAAACGGGGAAGAGACCGAGATAGAGGGGTTTTCCCCCTTCTGGTTCAGAGCATATGAGTGGAAAGATTCGATCTATTCCATAACTTCTCTAAAGTGGAATTCTGATGGGAAAGTTATCAAATTTAATAAAAAGACCCGTAATATTGAGGATATATATGATCCTGGGAAAACCATATATCTTGCGAGCCACATGTATGGTTACAAGAACCATCTGCTCTTTACCGAAAAGTCTGGAAAAAG
>JAGLQR010000337.1 GCA_023136725.1 Candidatus Aminicenantota bacterium | reverse complement strand
GTCAGGTAATGAAGATCACCCGTTCCTCTTATCCTCAGCAAAAAGATTAACAAATGATAACAGGGATTTATATTTTGAAAGCCTTTATGCAAAAGAACATATGGGCTGGTCACCCCTGACAGGAATAATCAGTAACGAATTCAAATATATATCACTCCCGGAGCCGGAACTTTATGATCTTAAAAATGATCCGGGCGAAACCGAAAATCTGTTCAGCAGGAAAAAAAATATTGCAGAGATGCTTGATAAAAAACTCAGCCTTTTTTACAGCAAAAAAACCGGTATCAATACTTCGGGAAAGAGAGAACTAAGCGAGAGTGATCGGGAACATCTGGCATCTCTCGGATATATCTCCTCTTTTAAAAAATCAAGTAAAAAGATCGATCCGAAAGCGGGCATTAAGTATCTTGCCAGGTTAAGGGATATAAGAGCTGATGTATCAAGAGGAAAAATCGCATCAGCTGAAAAAGAGTTAAAGAAACTTTTTTTCTCAAGAGACAGGATAGATACTATTCATGCATATGAAGTATTTGATGCTCTGTATAGAAAAAAAGGCGACAATGAAAACCTTTTAAAGTTCCGTGAACTTGCCGTAAAAGATTTCCCTGAGAGCCAGGAATTTACAGATCTTCTGGCTAACTCTTATTTTGCCGAACACCGGTTCAATGATGCTGAACGTGTATGTGAAGATATTCTCCACAGAAATGAGAGGAACACTCAGGCAATTATTATGTTAGGAAAAATTCAGGTTAAAACAGGAAATTTTTCCGAAGCATTGTTTATGTTCAATAAAGCAGAAAAAATTGAACCTATGAACTTCAGTATAAAAAGGAATATTGCACTTGTCCTTAGAATGATGAAACGGAATCCGGAAGCTATAATTATCCTTGATAAGATTTCCGGGAATAAAGAGTTCAGGAGTAACCCGGATAACATAAAATTACTTTCTGACTTATCTATGCAATTATTAAATACAGGGGCAGGTGCAAAAGCTTTGTCTCTCCTGAAAGAGTTAATATCACTTCACCCTGATGATCCTTCAGTTTATACTTCTTACGGACATATTCTTTCAAAAATGAGAAAACATTCCGAAGCTCTCAACTATTATCGAATTGCACTTAAAAAAAATCCTGACCATGCCCCGGCACACAACAAATCCGGTGTGTCATACCTGATGTTATTTATGGAAAAAAGGGATTCGGAGCTTTTGACAACTGCTGCTGGAAATTTTTCTAAAGCAATATCTCTTGATCCTGAACTCGCAGAATCTTATAGCGGGAGAGGAACTGCAAACATATTTCTTAAGAATATGGATCAAGCTGAAAAGGATCTTGAAATTGCATTAAAACTCAACCCCGGACTTTTGGATGTATATTTCAACCTCGGAATTATATACATGAGGTCAGGCCTTAAGGAGAAAGCGAATAAAGTATTCAATGAGTGTAAGAAGAGATTTTATCCGACACTCAGGCCGGCACAAAAAAAAAGACTCGACAATCTGATAAGAGAAAGTAACTGATCAATTCTCCTTTACCAGCTGACCGGACTGCGGTTTACCGGCATCGTCATACATCTGCACCCGCCTCCCCCTCTTGACAGCTCTCCTCCGTGAATCGTGATGACATATTTGTCATGATCGTTTAAATTAACTTTACCTTTGATTATATCTGTAGCTTTAAGTATTTCAAATCCCCTGGAATTCAACTCCTCGATCGTATAGCTGTTTCTCCCGTATCCAATAACTTTACCTTCCCCAAGAGCAAAGAAGTTTGCTCCGCTATGCCATTGTTCTCTTTCCTGTATCCAGCTGTCCTTTCTTCCTCCGCAAAATACCGGGTCAAGATCAAGTCCGAGCTTTTTTAATATCTCCAGAATATTCTTCTCCTCTCTGATCGAAACAACCTTTCCATTATCCAGACTTATCCGGACAGTCTGATATTTGTTCGGGCTTAATACAGCCGGTTCATATATCATACATTTATCTTTATCCAGCATGGTGAAAACCATATCGAGATGGATAAAAGATTCAGGTTCCAGTGGAAGTTCCTGTACGATGATCTCCATCTTTTTCTTCTGCTCATTCATTTTTTCTATTATATAATCAATGCCCTCAGGAGAGGTCCTTGCCCCTATCCCTATTAAAAGAATATCTTCTTTTATAACAAGGACATCGCCGCCTTCGATAGAAAGACAATTACTTAGCCCCTGACTGTTCAGCGGGTTCATTGTTTTCGTTTTAAAAACAGGATGAAAATCAAATATTGTTTCCATTATAAGTGATTCCCTCCCCCTGACCTTGTTTTTCATTCTGCTAATGAGAACTGATCGGTCAACAGAAACAGATGCATCCCTTACAAAGAAAAAATTATGAAGAGGTTTCAGAGAATACCTGGCTTTGCTCAGAAATTTTGTAAATGAATCCGGAATTTTCTCAGTCCCTTCTATTAGGGATTCAGACAAAAGATCATTGTCCATTCCGAGAAGCTCATCACGGATATCATTAACATCCTCATTCTCACAAACTTTTTCTA
>JAGLQR010000336.1 GCA_023136725.1 Candidatus Aminicenantota bacterium | reverse complement strand
TGGCGGGATCTGTGATCTCTGAATAATAAATGACAATTTCGGCATGAACAAACATAAGCGAAGGATCTTTGATCAGATTCATTCTCAGACCTTTTGATGTGGTCTGCTCGAGGGTCTGCCCCGGAATATTTGCCGGAAAGACTACGGCAAGGAAAAAAATCAATATAATTATTGATCCCGGTCTTATACTATTTCGAAAATACATTTAGTATTACCATATTCTCCTTTCTGAGGTATTTCTTACTAATTCTCACGATATCAAATGAACTGATCTTTCTAACCCTCTTCAGAAACATATTTCCATAATCGAGGTTACCTGACATGTGGTAGTTCTCAGCCAGCACTAAACTCATTTTTTCCGGCATTGTCAAATTTTTAAGAAAATCGATCTCCATAAGTGATTTCATGGTTCTCAGCTCTGAAGTTGTCAGCCTGTCTGTCATCAACATTTCAAAAAGCCTCCTGATATAGAATCTGACTCTTTCCAGTTCAGCCCGTTTTTTTGAAGATATTTTAATTAGTAATGAATTTGCTCCGATATTATTTGAAAAATCGAAAGAAATGTCCACATCCATTTTCAGATTACTTTTAAATATCCTTTTTAATTTTGATGTCCGCTCATCAAGGAGATAATATACCAATAATTTAAAATATGTATAATCCAGGCTTAATTTGGATGGAGCTCTTAATCCTATCAGAATAAAATTTTCAGGAATTACTTCCCTCATCCAGTTCTTATAATTGTATCCCTCACCCAATGGGACAGCAACAGGATCCTTTGCAGGGATAGATTTAGATTCAAGGCTTCCGAAATACCTGTCAATTTTTTCTCTTATACCTTCTTCTTCAAATTTACCGGTTATAACAAGAATAATATTTTTAGGATTTGAAAAATTCTGATAAATTCTTTTGATCCTTCCGGTCTCGAAAGTGTTCAGCTTCTCTATGTCTCCATAAAGCGGGGTCTTGTAAATTGAATTCTTGAACAACTCTTTTCTCACCCATTCACCGGCACGGAAATGAATACTTCTGTTGATGAATCTGTATATCCGGTCGTATACTCCTTTTCTCTGCTTGATTATTTCACGATCATTCAATTTTAACTTCAGGAGCCTTTCACTTTCGAGCCATAATGCATAATTAAGGTCAGATGCGGGGACTACCTGATAAAATACTGAATTATCATAGTTTACCTTACCGCTGCTTCTTCCTCCGTTCTTCATTATAAACCTGATCCTTTCATATGGAGAAAGATTGTCAGTTTCGAGAAACATGAGCTTCTGGTAGAGGTAGGAAGCGCCTCTGATATCAGATGGATCGCTCGTAACCCCGTTTTTGTGGTAAGTGAGTATACATACTGAATTCATTTTATCATCTGGTGCGAGCAGGACTGTGAGGCCGTTCGGAAGAGAGAAATTGGTGACTCTGATAACCGAATGCAATGGGATGAACAATAAAAGGATAAAACAAATGTTTATGAGTTTTCTCACTAGATTATTTTAACTTTTGATAGTTTAATAGTCAATAAATGTCCTTTCAGTCTGCACTTATAAGTTCTGCAACAGGTTTAAGAATCTGAATATGACTGAAAATTATCTTCATTGCTGAAGTGAGGGGGACAGCGAGTATCATTCCGATTATTCCCCATATATATCCCCAGAATATAAGGGAAAGAAGTATTACCATTGGAGACAGGTTAAGACTTTTGCCTGCTATTTTCGGCTCCAGTATATTTCCTATTATCATCTGTGTGAGCATAAGCCCTGCAAGAACAAGGAGAACTTTTAGAGAGAAACCGAATTTTATAAGCCCTGTGATCACAGGAAATGCAGTAGCTATCACTGAGCCGATATTTGGTATGAAATTTAGTGCAAATATCAGGAGAGATGAAAACAAAAGGAAATCGAATCCACCGAAATAGAGGATGATCCCGCTTATAATGGCGGTTAAAAGGCTTATGACAGTTTTAAGGACAAGGTAATGCTGGACCTGATTTTCAATAGACCTGAGGATAGACATTAATTCTTTTGCCCTCTCTTCCTCAAAGGCTTTATTTACCCTTTTTACGAGGCCGTCTCTTCCTCCAAGCATAAATATCAGAAATATAAGTATGAATATAAGATTCCCCAGAAAACTTGCAAAAGACCCGAATGTGGCAGAAATAAATGAAGTTCCTTTCTGAATGATCTTTGACCAGTCAAAAGTATTTATCTGATTCTGAACTTCTTCCAGAGGGATATTCAATTTTGCTGTCAGATCTTTAAACACATCTGAAATTTTGGTGCTGTAGGCGGGGAAATGGTCTATGAATGAAGAGACTCCTGTGAACATAAGCATTCCGAATAGATAGAGAATAATAAAGATAAAAATGAGAAGGAAAGTGAGGACCACAGCTTTCGGTATCTTGAAGTATATAAGCCTGCTGACAACCCCGTTGAAAAGGAAGTATAGGAGAAGTGCCATGAAAAACGGGATAAAAATACTTTTAAGTTCTTTCATTATCACAACGAAAATAACTGCTGCAATAAATCCGGTAAAGAGC